>JAITHN010000131.1 GCA_031279745.1 Streptococcaceae bacterium | reverse complement strand
GATGAAAGCATTTGTAATATCCATAAATCCCCCTTTTATTCACTTTAACATAAGATAAAAACGCTTGGAAGAGTGTTGGATGAAAAAGTGTGGTCGATACACGGGGGCGTGTGTTCGTTGCTTTTTAAGGAATAAATCTATAAAATAAAGGATAGTAAAATACAGGAGGAAAAGAATTTGAATTTAGTGCCTACAGTAATTGAACAATCAAGTCGCGGAGAAAGAGCTTATGATATTTATTCACGCCTATTAAAAGACCGCATTATCATGTTAACAGGGCCAATCGATGATGTTGTTGCGAATTCAATCATTGCGCAATTGTTATTTTTGGATGCCCAAGATAGTGAGAAAGATATTTATCTTTATATCAACTCGCCTGGCGGAAGTGTCTCTGCAGGACTTGCAATCTATGACACAATGAACTTTATCAAGAGTGATGTGCAAACCATCGTTCTCGGGATGGCTGCAAGCATGGGAAGTTTCCTTGCGACTGCTGGGGAAAAAGGGAAACGTTACGCCTTGCCAAATGCGGAAATTATGATTCACCAACCTCTTGGTGGAGCACAAGGACAAGCGACTGAAATTTTAATTGCAGCAGACCATATCAAAAACACACGTGACCGTTTGAATAAAATTTTAGCAGAACGTACGGGTCAAAAATTAAAAACAATTGAAAAAGACACTGATCGTGATAACTACATGACTGCACTTGAAGCGAAGGAATACGGTTTAATCGATGAAGTGATGGAAAATGCTTCTTCCTTGAAATAAGACAACTTGTTCGAAAAACAGAAACGAAAGCGAGAATGATGAAAAAGAGATTATTGTTACCTGCTGTGATCGCAGTGTTCTTCCTTGTTGCATGTGGGAAGACCAATACAGATTCAAAAAAGGCAGATAAAAATGAAGTCAAAGTGATGACGACATTTTATCCAATGTATGAATTTACCAAGGAGATTGTCGGGAATACTGGTGAAGTTGTCTTGCTTACTCCTGCTGGTGTTGAACCGCATGAATACGAACCTTCTGCAAAACAAATTGCAGAAATTAAAGATGCAAAAGTATTGGTTTACAACTCAAGCCACATGGAAGAATGGGTAAATGACCTCAAAAAAGACGATAAAGATGTCGATTTTATCGAAGCATCGAAAAATATTCCATTGATGGAATTTTCAGAAGAAGCGAAAGCAACAGAAGAAGAGCATGAGGAAGAAGCAGACCGCGAGGGAGAAGAACATAGTGATTTAGACCCCCATGTATGGCTTTCGCCTGAACTTGCAAAAACTGAAGTTTCGACCATTCTATCTGCATTGGTGGAAAAATATCCAGCGCACAAAGCAGAGTTTGAAAAAAATGCTGGAAAATTTATCGCTTCGCTCGGACAGTTGACAGAAGAATATCACTCAAGTTTATCGAAAGCTACGCAGAAAAATCTTGTGACGCAACATGCTGCATTTGGGTACTTGACAAAAGAGTTTGGATTGACCCAAGTTCCAATTGCGGGGATTTCTCCGGAAGAAGAACCAACGCCTTCAAAGCTTGCAGAATTGAAAAAATATGTAAAAGACCATAAGATCTCAATTATTTATTCGGAAGAAACTGCGAATAAAAAAGTAGCGGAAACCCTTTCAAAAGAAGCGGGGATTAAACTCGAAGAGCTCAACCCTCTTGAAAGTTTAACAGAGCAACAAATGAAAGACGGCGAAAACTACATCTCCATCATGAAAGACAATTTAGAAGCACTGAAAAAAACAATTAAGTAGGTTTTTATGCATTATATCGAAGTCAAAAATTTAACGTTCTATTATGATGACGAACCCGTTTTAGAGGATATTTCTTATTCGATAGATAGTGGAGAATTTGTCATTTTAACAGGCGAAAATGGGGCTGCGAAATCCACACTCATTAAAGCCACTCTCGGGCTATTAAAACCCGAGAGTGGTAGTGTGTATATAAGCCCTAAAAATAAGGAAGGCGAGAAATTAAAAATCGGCTATATTCCACAGCAAATTTCCTCTTTCAACGCTGGATTTCCATCAACAGTTTATGAATTGGTACAAAGCGGACGCTATCCGCGTGGGCACTGGTTCAAGCCTCTAACCAAGCGGGATCATGAGCATATTAAAAAAGCATTGATAGGTGTTGGCATGTGGGAAAACCGACACAAGCGGATAGGTGAACTTTCTGGAGGGCAGAAACAGAGAATTTCTTTAGCGCGTCTCTTCGTCTCAGACCCAGATCTTTATATTTTAGACGAGCCAACTACGGGGATGGATGATGCAAGTCGAATGGAGTTTTATCGCTTGATGAAGCATAGCGCGCACGTCCATGGGAAGAGCGTTCTCATGATTACGCATGACCATGAAGATATAGAGCCTTTCGTAGATCGACACATTCATTTGGTTCGTAAAGAAGATACAACTTGGCGCTGCTTTCATCTAAGTGAGGCAAAGATTGGAAGAGGTGGGCAGTAGATGAGTATATTCAGTTATGATTTTATGCAAAGAGCTCTGATGGCTTCCCTTTTGATTTCATTGATAGCCCCCATGTTAGGCGTGTTCCTTGTTCTCAGGCGACAAAGCTTAATGGCGGACACCCTGAGCCACGTCTCGCTATTTGGGGTTGCGCTAGGTTACTTCTTTGGAATGAATCCAACATTTTCCACCATGATTGTCGTCTTGATAGCCGCTGTTTTCTTGGAGATTCTCCAGCAACTTTATAAAACCTATTCAGAGATTTCTACAGCCATCTTGATGAGTGGAGGACTTGCATCTGCGCTTGTCATGATGAGTATTGGTGGAGGTGGAAAGCGCAGTATGAGCATTGAAAATTACCTCTTCGGAAGTATTATTACGATTTCTTCTGAACAAGTTTGGATGCTGTTGATTCTTTTAATCATCATCACTGTTCTGTATGCGTTGTTTAGACGGCCCATGTATGTACTCACATTTGACGAAAGCACGGCATACGTAGATGGATTGCCAACTTCATTGATTTCAATATTGTTCAATGTGATTACCGGTGTATCCATCGCGATTATGATCCCAATTGCAGGCGCGTTGCTCGTAAGCGCCATCATGATTTTACCAGCAGCAATCGGTATGAAGGTGGGGCGAAGCTTTTCATCCGTCATCCTGTTCTCAATGATTTCCGGGCTTATTGGAATGAACGGAGGGCTACTTGGAAGTTTCTTTATGGAGACGCCGCCTGGTGCCAGCATAACGCTATTGTTCATTCTCCTATTCATTCTCGCAACAGGTTGGAAAAAGATACTTTTTATCCTTAGAAAAAACGATAGAAAACAGCAGAGGGTATAAAAAAAGCAGGATACAGTCTGTACTGACCCCTAAACGTTAGACCGTAAAATCTAACTTTAGGAAGTCAATACAATTCTGTAACCTGTTTTTTTGAGACTTCTAAGTTTAAAAGGAGAGGACGGGATTTGAACCCGCGTGTGCGTTAAACACTTACCGGATTTCGAGTCCGGCGCCGTACCAAGCTGAGCCACCTCTCCATATGTACAGTATATCAAAAAAATAGCGGTGTGAAAACGGAGGGTAAAGGTGAAGTTCTTGATTTAAATGTTTTGTAACGGTATAATACATTAAGATTAGCACTCTTGAATTCAGAGTGCCAATACTATAGAGGAGGACAATCGAGTGATTAAACCATTAGGCGATAGAGTCATTTTGAAGGTTGAAAAAGAAGAAGAGAAAACGATAGGTGGGATTGTGCTAGCAAGTGCTGCGCAAGAGAAATCGCAAATCGCAACCATTGTTGCTGTTGGACCTGGAAAAACACTGAAAGACAAGGTCGTAGGTCCGAATGTAGTTGCGGGGCAAAGAGTCATTTTTGAAAAGTTTTCTGGGATTGAAGTAAAGATTGACGGAGAAGAATATCTTGTCGTCCATGAAGAAGATTTAGTTGGAATTATTGAATAAGAAGTTTGAAGCAGTTTTTCACCGTAGCGTTGAATGAAACAATAACGAAGAAGAGGATAAAAAATGTCAAAAGAAATTAAATTTTCAAGTGATGCTCGTGAATCCATGGTTCGAGGAGTGGATATTTTAGCGGATACAGTAAAAGTAACCTTAGGTCCAAAAGGACGCAATGTCGTTTTAGAAAAAGCATATGGTTCCCCGTTGATTACAAATGACGGAGTGACAATCGCAAAAGAAATTGAATTGGAAGATCATTTTGAAAATATGGGTGCCAAGCTCGTTAGCGAAGTCGCAAGCAAGACAAACGATATTGCAGGAGACGGGACGACAACGGCAACCTTACTCACACAGGCGATTGTACGTGAAGGATTAAAAAACGTCACTGCCGGTGCGAATCCAATCGGGATTCGCCGCGGAATAGAATTGGCGACGAAAACAGCGGTAGAGGAACTAAAAGCACAAGCCGTGCCGATTACGGATAAGTCAGCCATTGCTCAAGTAGCGAGTGTATCAAGTCGAAGCGAACTTGTTGGACGTTATATTAGTGATGCCATGGAGAAAGTTGGAAATGACGGAGTCATCACCATTGAAGAATCCAAAGGGATGGAAACTGAACTTGAAGTGGTTGAAGGAATGCAGTTTGACCGTGGGTATCTTTCTCAATATATGGTGACAGACACGGAAAAAATGGAAGCAACGCTTGAGAATCCATATATTTTGATTACCGATAAAAAGATTTCGAACATTCAAGATATTCTTCCACTCTTGGAACAAATCTTACAACAGAATCGTCCGCTCTTGGTCATTGCAGATGATGTAGACGGAGAAGCTTTACCTACTCTTGTCTTAAACAAGATTCGTGGAACATTCAATGTTGTTGCGGTAAAAGCACCTGGATTTGGCGACCGCAGAAAAGCGATGCTTGAAGACATCGCAGTTTTAACAGGCGGAACGGTCATTACAGATGAACTTGGACTTGATTTCAAAGAAGCAACACTTGAAATGCTTGGAAACTCAGGAAAAGTGGTAGTCAATAAGGACAATACGACAATCGTTGAAGGAGCAGGTTCGCCAGATGATATTGCAAATCGCACGGCGGTAATCAAAGCACAGATTGCTGAAACAACGAGCGACTTTGACCGTGAAAAACTTCAAGAACGACTTGCAAAACTCTCAGGTGGAGTTGCCGTGATAAAAGTCGGAGCTGCGACTGAAACAGAATTAAAAGAGATGAAACTTCGTATCGAAGATGCCTTGAACGCAACAAGAGCTGCTGTTGAAGAGGGGATTGTTGCAGGAGGAGGAGTTGCCTTAGTTTCTGTTGCCTCAAAAGTAGAAGCCATTGATGCAGTTGGGGATGTTGAAACAGGTGTACGCATCGTCCTTCGTGCTTTGGAAGAACCCGTTCGTCAAATCGCATTAAATGCAGGATTTGAAGGCAGCGTAATTGTAGATAAATTAAAACAGTCGGATGTCGGAATTGGATTTAATGCAGCAGATGGAACATGGGTAAATATGATTGAATCTGGAATTGTTGATCCTGCCAAAGTTACACGTTCAGCACTTCAAAACGCCACAAGCGTTGCCGCTCTCATACTTACAACAGAAGCGGTTGTAGCCAATAAGCCTGAACCTGTGTCCCCAATGCCAGCCGCCGGAGGCATGGATCCATCGATGATGGGCGGGATGATGTAGGGAACGAATGAAAGAAGAAGTTCTTTGGAAGCGTCGAGAATAAGTTAGATGGGCGGGCGTGGAGAAATCCACGCTTTTTTTATCTAAAAAAGTACCTTTTTAAGGGGGATATAAAGCAACATTACAACACCACTGCCTCAAGCAAGAATAGCCAAGGAAACGAAAAATGGTCATAGAAGAGAGCGTGGAAGAGAGCAGGGTATACCCAAAAAAACGATGCATAGCCTGTCATGTGGAACGATTCGTTGAAGTGTCAACGGGGATTTGAGTCCTTCTGCAGTTGGTGGACGCATGTCGGAACAATGTCTCTTATGTTGAACGTGCATAAATTTGCTAGAATAAAGTTAAGGCAACGCAGAGATTGAAAGAAGGAGATTACAATGGTAGACAAGAAAGTACAGATTAACGAAATTCGAGAGTCGATTATCAATCATAAATGGGAACCGAGTCGGCATTTTCTCGATTTTCATATTGCAGGTTTCACGTATTATGATGGGTTAGATGTGATTGAGGAACTAATTTTAGGTCAAGAGGTGCAACTTGTTGTGGAGCCAGATAATCCACATGATCCTGAAGCAGTTGCAATTTATTTTGGGGAGAAAAAAATTGGTTATGTACCTGCAGCAAAGAGTGGAATGTTCAGTACTTTGTTGTATTACGGACATCAGGATATTTTCGAATCCAGAATTCAATTTGTAAGCAAAGAAAATCATCCAGAACATCAATTCCGTGTGGTGGTGAAAATAAAAGATGCCAGAGAAAAAAACTAATGGAACGGAGAACCATTTTTTGAAGGTTTATGAGCGTATTTAACGTATGCAGCGTGTAAATAGAGAATGAAGAAAATGCGACGAATATTCGTCGCATTTTCGGTTTTCTATACACAGAGATGAGTTTTCCGTTGTGGTTAACAACTGTGAAAAAAACAATGTACTGCGCTAAAAATCTAAATGCTTAGAGGTATAAAGTGAAAATTCAGTCTGAGCGTAAAATCCGAACGAAATACGGATTCGGTGTCTTTTCTTTCGTTTTTATTGTTTGTAAGCAGCGTGGCCGTGATAAACTATGGATAAGAAAAAATGAGGTGAAACGATGGAATTATTGGAAGAACGTATTTTACATGATGGCAATGTTTTAGGGGAAAATGTTTTAAAAGTAGATAGTTTTTTGACTCATCAGGTGGATGGGGAGTTAATGGCTGCCATTGGCGAAGCGTTTGTTGAGGCATTTCGTAATGAGGAAATTACCAAAGTGGTGACGATTGAAGCAAGTGGCATTGCACCAGCTGTTTATACCGCACAAAAATTAGGTGTGCCGATGATTTTTGCAAAGAAAGGCAATAGCTTAACGATGAATGATGAGCTTTTAACTGCAGAGGTGTATTCCTTTACAAAGCAAGTCACCAGCACAGTTTCGGTTTCCAAAAAGTTTCTTGATGAAACCGACCATGTCCTAATCGTTGACGATTTTTTAGCAAACGGACAAGCTGCAAAAGGCTTGATTGATATTACGCAAAAAGCAGGGGCGTCTATTGCAGGTGTGGGCATTGTGATTGAAAAAAGTTTTCAAAAAGGAAGAGCTTTACTAGAAGACACGGGGACTCGTGTGGTTTCACTAGCTCGTTTGGACGGTTTTGTAAATGGGAAAGTGGTATTTAGAGAGGCGGATATTTGATGCAAAAAAAGAATAATGTACAATCAGCAACCCTAGGGTTTCAGCATTTATTAGCGATGTATTCTGGAAGTATTTTAGTACCCATTTTAATTGCCAGTGCGCTCAATTATTCACCCACAGAGCTGACCTATTTGATTTCAACGGATATTTTCATGTGTGGGGTGGCAACACTTTTACAAGTGCAAGTGAATAAATTCTTTGGCGTGGGCTTGCCTGTTGTATTGGGC
>JAITHN010000071.1 GCA_031279745.1 Streptococcaceae bacterium | reverse complement strand
CGGAAACGATTGTTACGGAACGCCATTTTTCTAGAGATAGAAATATTATTCGTTATAATGCTTGCTTAGCAGGTTTTGATGCTATCCGGAGGGTAATTGAGAATCGAACTACAAATGAGTAGGCGTAGCGCAGTTTTATCAAAGACGATTTAAGCCAAAAGCGAAAAAAATGAGTAAAAAAAGAAAATAGTTGCAGAGAATACTCAAAAAGGGTAAACTTAAAATACGAAGAAAAGGAGAAGTTATGGCAAAGAAAATCAAACCAATGAAACGAACGGATATGGTAAACAGAGAAGAGGCACTAGCCACTGCAATGAAGGAAATTGAGAAAGATTTTGGGAAAGGAGCCATTATGAAACTTGGAGATCGTAGTGATCAAAGAGTCTCGGTGGTTCCAACTGGCTCACTTGCCTTAGACGTGGCGCTTGGCGTAGGAGGGTATCCTCGCGGAAGAATTATCGAAGTTTATGGACCTGAGAGTTCTGGGAAAACAACTTTGACATTGCATGCCATTGCAAGTGTGCAAAAACAAGGTGGGATTGCTGCATTTATTGATGCTGAACACGCCTTGGATCCTGATTACGCAAAACAATTAGGTGTGGACATCGAAGAGTTGCTCTTGTCACAACCGGATACGGGAGAACAAGGTCTTGAAATTGCAGACAAATTGATTTCATCAGGTGCCGTAGATATTGTGGTTATCGACTCAGTGGCGGCCCTCGTTCCTCAGGCGGAAATCGATGGGGAAATGGGGCAGAGTTTTGTTGGGCTGCAAGCAAGAATGATGAGCCAAGCCCTTAGAAAGCTAAGTGGGACGATTAACCGTACGAAAACAATTGCGATTTTTATCAACCAGTTGCGTGAAAAAGTAGGGGTAATGTTTGGAAATCCAGAAACAACACCTGGTGGACGTGCGTTAAAATTTTACTCTACGATTCGGATTGACGTTCGTGGTGGTGCCAAAATTGGGACAGATGAAAACCCAGTTGGGAAAGAAATGAAAATCAAAGTTGTCAAGAATAAAGTTGCGCCACCGTTCAAAAACATCGTTGTTGAAAATACTTTTGGTGAGGGGATTTCCCAAACTGGAGAACTTCTAGATATGGCAAGTAAAACAGATGAGCCTATTGTTGTGAAATCAGGGGCTTGGTATTCTTACGGTGGGGAAAAAATAGGTCAAGGAAAAGAAAAAGCGAAAGCTTATTTGACTGAAAATCCTGAGGTATTAGACGAAATTCGTGTAAAAGTAAGAGAAGCATATGGGATTGGAGAAGCGATAGATCTCGAAGAAGCAAAAGGGTTGAAGAAAGAAACGGACAAAAAGCCCGCAAAGAAAACGAAGAAAGCTGAACCTGAAGTTGAGGAAGATGAGATTGAACTTCCGTTAGATGAAGAATAAAGAAAGTTAAACGCCCAAAAATACTGTACCGATCCTCTAAAGTTAGACAAAAAAATCTAACTTTATTGAGGTCGGTTTTTGCATGGGAAAACTAAATTAGATGAGTTAAGTTCTAGGGCACAACAGAGTCAGATTGGCTTCTTTTTTAAAATAAATAGATAATTTTTGAGAAAAAAAGTTATTTCGATTATGATAAAAAAGAAGATATGGAGGGAAAAGTATGCGAGCGATTGTAATTGGAGGGAATCACGCAGGAATTGCCTGTGCCAACCGCATTAGAGAAGAATATCCAGAAGTAGAAGTAGTTATTTTTGAAAAAAAAGATGAAGTTGGTTTTGTCTCCCAAACGATTCCTCTTTTCTTGATGGGGGCGCAAGATATTCATTCACAAGCAAACTATGCAAAACCAGATGATATTCGGCAAAATGGTATTGATTTGCGGATTAATACAGAAGTAATTGAGATTAGCGCAAAGGAAAAGAGAATCTCCTATCGCGAAGTTGGAAAAAAACTTAGGGAAGATATGTTCTATGACAAACTTGTGATGGCGACGGGAAGCTATCCTGACCTTCCTCCGACAGGCGGAGAACTTGGAAAGACGCTCTTCTTGTTAAAAGAAAGAAAAGATGCAGAGGATTTAAATGATTTTGTAAATTCTGCAGATACGGTTGGGGTTATCGGCGGTGGGCTCGTTGGGGTTGAAATTTCACGAATCTTTGCTAAACGTGGGTTGAAGGTAACCGTCATTCAATCAAATCCAAGACTCCTTGATAAATATCTGGATGACATTACAGCGATGGAAGTAGAAGAGCAAATGCAAGGGGAAGGGATTAAGTTATTGCTTGGAACTCGTGCGCTCGACTATGAAACCATCAAGGAAAAACTTTGGAGAAAATCTAAAGTGAAAATTATGACAACGAGTGGGGAAACCGTCGAAGTGGATGGGGTTTGTGTTTCGATTGGCTTTAAACCAAATTCGTTTTTGCTTAGCGGGCAAGTCAAAACTGGAGATAGAGGGGCGATTTTAGTTGATGAGTACATGCAATCGAGCGATCCTGATATTCTCGCTGTTGGAGACTGTGCAACAAGCCGTTTAGATTTGATTGGAAAAGATATATACAATCCACATGCGTCGGATGCTTTCCGTCAAGGACTGATTGCAGCCATCAATCTTTTTGAACGAAAAAAAGAAATTGGGATGACGACTGGGACGTATAAATTCAACATGCAAGGTTTCACCATTGCTTCAACTGGAATCACCTATGCAAGTGCCATTGAAAATGGGTTTGATGCAGATTATGTGCATTACAGAAATAGCTATATTGAAAGTGAAGATTTTTCAACCATTCACTTGGTTTATGAAAGAAAAACACATAAAATTTTAGGATTCCAGGTTATTGGAACAGCAGACATTTCGTCCTATGTGCAAATTGTAAGTTATGCGATTCAAAAAGGAGCAAATATCGAGGATTTAGAGTTTACAGACTTCTTCTTTGAACATGGGTATAAAAACCCACTTGGATTTACCAAAATACTTGCCTCTCTTGTTCGTGAAAAGGCAAAGTCCGAAGAGTAAATACGCACATTCTGGGTTGTGCTGAGTGAATTGTTCAAGTAAATGAAAGACAAGGGTTGAATACTTTTCAGCCCTTTTTTTTGTGTTCTCTATAGACGCGAGTCTGCTTGAGTTTAACGCGAGTCTTCGGCTCTGGTTTGCTTTGAAACCGAGTTTTACGGTAGATGAGCCAAATTCGGCTGAATATACGGTTATCCTGATTCGATGCCCTAGATAAGCAAGGTATGAATAGGGGATGCACTTCGTGGACTTTTACGCTTCATCAAATATCAAACGAAGAATAGGGAGTTGGCGTTTTCGATGAGTGTCAAGGTTTCGTCAGATACTTTGCGAAAAAATATTGTTGAGGACGGAGGTTAAACACACGAAAAATAAAAGGAAAGTTTATAATTAATTAAGATGAATTTGGTGGAGGTTTACAGATGACAAAGCGTAAAAAAAGAGAAATTTTAAGAAAACACGAGCAAAATACTTCACATAAAAATTTGGCGAAAGCTGGGGCGATCATTGCAGTCGGGGCTGGGGCTTTTATGGCGGGCACGATTGGATTGAACAAACAAGCAAGTGCTCAAACTAACGGCACGAGTGAAACGCTAAACAATACCAACCGTAGTGGAATAAAAGACATTGAAAATACGAGTATTGATGAGTTATCCCATGCGGAAGCCAATGCCAACGCAAATGATGATGATGCCGGAGTGAAAGCGCAAGCACATCTTGGAGCAGAGCAGGTTGCAAATTTGCCAACACAATCAGAAGTTGGTGACCACGCTTCGGTTAGTGAGGTAAAAACGGCATATAGCCTTGCAGATTTGCAGAATGTTACCGGTGGGCAGGTGTATTATACGTCTCACACGCTTTCGAGCAGTGAGCCAGGTTTAATGAAAATGGATCAATATCGTCAAATGATTCATGCGAATCCTGATTTATCGGTGGAAGCAACTGGAAATTTCCATGCGGTTTCTCCTCACTTGTATGCAAACCGTG
>JAITHN010000055.1 GCA_031279745.1 Streptococcaceae bacterium | reverse complement strand
CGTTCAACGGAAATTTCAAGTTCATTCCCAGTTGTCGTGCCGATAACTTCCCCCACACCCCCAGAACTCTTTCCATTCCACCTCCCACCGCAATACATCACTCTCGTTTTTTCTGTCTGGATGTGCAACTCCTTCCCTTTTTCTATTATTTTATCAGCGAAAAAAGGGAGGAGAATGGGGGTATTCGCTTCACAAGTTATAAGAATGGAGTCAAAATGCTCTAGCTTTGAATGAATCTTTTTCCATCCATATCGGGATTTTACGTTGAGAGTCCCATCATTTGTGGGGAGATGAAAAACAAGACTGCGTTCGCTCAAACGACCTTCAAACAGTGAACTGAACTCCTTTACGGAAGTAGGAGTTAGGTAAAAATCCTTCTCCTTTTGTTGAATGATTTCTCTCAAGGTATAACTTTTTTCACGCCTATTATGAAGAGAGTTCCATAAATTTTCCCCATCATCTTCAAATGGAAAGTTTCCCTTTCTGTTTTCCTTTACAAATCGATATTGAAGAAAGAAGAGACACTCTTCAATTTTGGAATGGATGAATTTATCCTCGTGAGATGCTTCTGCATCTAATTTCGAAAAAAAATCATAGGCCTCTGTCTGTTCAAATTCATCTAAACATTCAACCGTAAATTTCGATTGAAAGAAAAGAAACAAGCCAATACCAAAAAGAATAGTGAAAATAAGGAAGAAAAGTCGATGCCGATTTCCCTCTCTATTGGAGGACAACAAGTGTAAATTCAACTTATTTCGAGGCAAGTGCATCTCCTCCAATCCAAATGGCTATGTTTCTAAGAGTTTGAACAAATCAAAGTTTGTAGGAATCGTATTATCAAATGGGATGAGCTTGCCCCCGACATTCATCAGTCCTGTTCCTGGAATCGCTTGATCACTTATATAGGGTAGAAAGCAATCTGGTAAATCCATCATCTGTTTTAAATATTGTAAATCAACGTTTTTTTGTCGAAGTAAGATCGTAAATTCGGTATTCGAAATCATTTTCTGTCCTTCTTGAAACCCCAAAAGTGTAGAAACATTTTGCGTGATTCCCGTTGGAATTGCACCGTATTTCCGCACGCGACTCCACAAATCCGTAAACCATTTGGCGTTGTATTCCGTATCAAAATTCAGTTGCAATTCATCAAAGAAAAGTCTTGTTTTCGTGACCCCTTGATTTCGAACAACCTCCTGCCAAATATGATCCAAAATCACTTTCATCACGACTGGTTTTAAAAGCGGATCTAAGCGCTTCAAGTTGAAAATAAGAAACTTTCTGTTTAGGTCAATATTCGTCCGTTTAGAGAATATGCTCATTGAGCCAATCGTATAAGGTTCCACTTTCAAAAGAAGTTTCCCACTCACATTCCCTGGGATTTTCGCCAACTCCCCTGCCCATTCGACAAGAGTCGGCTCTTGGTATTTTTTATAGAGGATTCTCGTCACTCTATCCACAATCCCTGCTTCCTCATCATTAAACTCTTTTAAAATCTTTGAAAAAAACTGCACCAATAAATTTGTTTTTTCTTTTACCAAATCAATCGTTTGATCCTCCTCATCCAAATTACTTTTTTGAACGAGATCTAAAATATTCAAATGATGTTTGCTCCCGCTGAAGATTTGTACTTCCTCTGCTTGAAACAATCGTCCAAGGCGCGAGTACTCATCTTCTGGATCTACAATGACCATCCTATCCAACGTGTGATGGAACAAATTTTGCAAAATGTTCCACTTCACCATGACAGATTTCCCGCTCCCACTACTGCCAAGAACCAAGGTGCTCGGTGTAATCAATTCTTTTGTTCGGTCGAGCAAAATCATCTGTCTGGTAATCGCATGGATACCGTAAAAAATCCCGTGCTCTGAATTCGTCATTGGATAAAAATACGGCGCAAAGTTCGTTACATTTTCAGTCGTCATATCTCTAACGAATCGCTTTTCATTTCCTAGATAGTTCACGCCAAGGGGTAGAACCGTGTTTAACCCTTCCAACTGCCGTTTGTAACACGGGGAAAACTCAGTAAAATACCGTTTTGCAATCTTTTGAATCATGGTTTCAGCTACTTTAATCTCTTCAAGAGAGTCTCCCTCTATCAACAAGGTGAGGGTTGCAGAAAACATCTTTTGATCCGACTTTTTTATCCCCTCAATCAAATCCTGCAAGGCTTCTAATGCATTTCGGTCAATCTCAGAAATATAGTTCCCAGAAATCCCTTCACGATAGTTTGCCTTCTCTTGTTGAATAATCTTTGCCGTGTTCAATACTTTTTGATTTTGAAACAAATTCAAAATTTTTGAAGTTTCATATGGCCTTACGTGCAAACTGATGACGATGTCCCTTTGTGCGTGACATAAATCATAAAGGAAGGTATCTTCCAAAAAATTTGGATAGTCGAGCAAGGTGAACACTTTTACAAATTTGTCGTTTAAACGCATGGAATCTTTTGATATTTCAATGTAAGCCGGTGCCAATGTATCTTTCGTATTACACTCATTTAAGAGGAGGGAGTCGTAATCCAATTCAATTTTTCTGCTTTGCAAAATGTCTGTTATCACCTTTCCTCTTTCAACTCCGTCCATTAGAAACTCAGAAACTGAAAATCGTTCGGCTATTTTTTTTAATCGTAAACTCGCTCGCTTTGCTTCTCTGTCCCTCGTTGTAAAAACGGCAAATCTTTCTATTCCAATCTGCCTTTCCTCTCTCAGTTTTTCTCGAACGATTTGCCCCATTTCTTTTCTATAAACGTCCATTCCATCAAACATCTCTTCAAATTGCGGGAAGTCTTGCTCTTTTTTTCTCGTCTTGATGAAAAGTTGAAAATCAAAATCCGGCTCCATTTCATGCAATGCTGCTTTGTAAAAAGATAGACAGGTTGATTTTGCTTCCTCGCTCAAACCTAAATAATTTTTATCGCTTAATCGAATCATCCTAGAGTATGTATCAGCGCTGACTTGCATGAGTCCATTTTCAAACAAACTCTTATAATAAAGGGAATTTTGCGTTGTGAATAATCGACTAGACGTTCTTACGAAACCGCTTCCCTTCCATTTCTTCCCGTTTTTCTTCATGAAATTCACTCCCACCTCTCCAACTTCTTAAACGCTCTTTTCTTTCGAAAAAATAGCGAACATCTTTCAATACTCTTTCCCATTCCCCCATGCTCTTCAGTTGAAATGGAACAATCGTAAACAGCGCTGTAATAAATCCCATGACCAGAAAGCGGTCCCCTTGAAAAAAACTTCTCTCTAGAAAAATAAGAAGACAGCCGGGTAAGGAGTAAATTCCATATTGGATGTGTCGCTTCTTTACCGTTGAAAAGAGCGACACTTCAAATCTAGATAAGTCTGGATAAAATCTCGTTTTCATTAGAAGCCCATCCATTTCTTCGAAGTGATTTGTGAAAGCAGTAAAAGTCCGATAAACAATAAGTTCTCTGCAAAAATAATGAAACAGGTGTTCAAATTTTTCAAAAACTCA
>JAITHN010000039.1 GCA_031279745.1 Streptococcaceae bacterium | reverse complement strand
TTATTAATCTTGGAGGGATTACAGGAATCATCCCCTCAACGGGGGTAACCTTCCCATTTCTCTCACAAGGGGGAAATAGTTTATTCGTCTTAAGTGTAGCAGTAGGTTTTGCGTTAAATGTTTCTGCTGACGAATCGAGGGTTAAGCTCCAACAACATGCAGAAAAACTAGCACAACATAGTTATTACAAAAATTGATTGAGGTTGAGGGAGAGACATGAAAAAAATACTGGTTGCAAATCGAGGAGAAATCGCCATACGTATCTTTCGTGCGGCAACGGAGCTAGGAATTTCAACAGTTGCCATCTATGCACAAGAAGATGAGTATTCTGTACATCGCTTTAAGGCGGATGAGGCGTATTTGGTAGGTAGTGGAAAACGACCAATTGATGCCTATTTGGGAATTGATGAAATCATTCAAGTCGCAAAAGAATCAGGAAGTGATGCAATTCACCCAGGATATGGTCTTCTAAGTGAAAATATCGATTTAGCCATTGCTTGTAAGGAAAATGGCATCAAATTTATCGGTCCAAGCATTGAACATCTGGATATTTTCGGAGATAAGATTAAAGCGAAGAAAGCGGCGATGGAAGCTGGATTAAAAAGTATTCCAAGTACAGAGTCAAGTGTTTCAGGGATTGAGGAGGTACTTGATTTTGCCAGCCACTCAGGCTATCCGATCATGATCAAAGCAGCCCTTGGCGGTGGGGGCCGTGGTATGCGCATCGCACGCGACGAGGCAGAAGCAAGAGATGGCTATACCAGAGCGAAATCAGAAGCATTAACTGCTTTTGGAAGCGACGAAATTTATGTAGAAAAATACATTCAAGATCCAAAACATATTGAAGTTCAAATTATTGGAGATGAGTTAGGGAATATCGTGCATTTATTTGAGCGCGATTGTTCTGTACAAAGACGCCATCAAAAAGTCATAGAAGTGGCACCAAGCCTTCATTTACCGGAAGGGTTAAGAGAAGAAATCTGCAACTCGGCAGTCCGTTTGATGAAGCATGTCGGCTATGAAAACGCTGGAACGGTTGAGTTTTTGGTAGAAGGGTCAGACTTTTATTTCATTGAAGTCAATCCACGTGTACAAGTTGAGCATACCATTACGGAAATGCTTACTTCTATCGATATTGTGACGACTCAAATCCTTGTTGCTCAAGGACTACATCTTCATGATGAGATCCATTTACCAAGGCAAGAAAGCATTCAACGAAATGGGGTTGCCATTCAATGTAGAATTACAACGGAAGATGCAGAAAACGGATTTACTCCGGATACTGGGAAGATTGATACCTATCGCTCTCCAGGTGGCTATGGTGTGCGTTTGGATGTCGGTAATGCCTATGCTGGTTATGTCGTCACTCCATTTTTCGACTCTCTCTTGGTTAAAGTGTGTACGCACTCCCGTGATTTTAACGGTGCAGTTGAAACAATGAAGCGTGCATTAAAAGAATTTCGCATTCGCGGGGTGAAAACCAATATTCCATTTATGCAAAATGTCATCAACCATCCAGAATTTCTTTCTGGAGACGCCAAGACGACGTTCATCGACAACACGCCAGAACTATTCGTTTTTAAAGGTGTCAGGGACCGTGGAAATAAAACGATGCGCTATATCGGGAATATTACGGTTAATGGATTCCCTGGGATTGAGAAGCAGAAGAAAAAGTTGTTCACCTCTCCTTATATTCCAACCGATATTGATGAAACCCCTACAAGCATTTCGCCAAAAAATATTTTGGATACTAAAGGCCCCGAGGCGGTTAGCGACTGGGTGCAAAAGCAAAATCATGTACTTTTGACGGATACAACTTACCGAGATGCGCATCAAAGCTTACTTGCTACACGCATTCGCACGCGTGAGTTCGAACAGATTGCTTCAATGACTGAAAAGGCATTACCTCACCTTTTCTCAAGTGAAATGTGGGGAGGCGCAACATTTGATGTAAGCTATCGCTTCTTGAATGAAGACCCTTGGGAAAGATTGAGAAAGATTAGAAAACTCATGCCAAATACCCTCTTACAAATGTTGTTCCGTGGGAGTAATGCAGTCGGGTATTCGAATTACCCTGACAATGTCATTCAAGAATTTATTAAAGAGACTGCGAAGAATGGAATGGATGTTTTCCGACTTTTTGATAGCTTAAACTGGGTGCCGCAGCTGACCACCTCGATTCAATCTGTTCGAGATGCAGGAAAGATTGCAGAAGTTGCCATGTGTTACACAGGAGATATCAATGACTCCAACCGAAACAAATATACATTGGATTATTATAAAGATTTGGCAAAAGAGTTGGTGGCATCTGGTGCGCATATCCTAGCTGTAAAAGATATGGCAGGTCTCTTAAAACCACAAGCCTGTTATCGTTTGATTAGCGAATTAAAAGATACAGTGGATGTACCGATTCATTTGCACACGCACGATACTTCTGGAAATGGAATTATTACGTATTCTGCGGCTGTAAAAGCAGGAGTGGATATTGTTGACGTGGCAATCGGCGCGCTTTCAAGCGGGACGAGCCAGCCTTCAATGAGTAGTTTGTACTATGCGCTTGTAGATTCTGAGAGAGAACCTGCAATAAATATTGAAAACGTAGAAAAGATTAACCAATATTGGGCGAGCGTTAGAAAGTATTACGAACCTTTTGAAAAAGGATTGTCCACTCCTCAAACAGAAGTCTATTTGCATGAAATGCCCGGTGGTCAGATGACGAATTTGCTTGAACAAGCAAAAGCAGTCGGTTTAGAAGACAAGTGGGATGAGATTAAACACATGTACCACCAAGTAAATCTCATGTTTGGAGACATTGTCAAAGTGACTCCTTCAAGCAAAGTCGTAGGCGACATGTCTCTCTTTATGGTTCAGAATCAACTAACGCAAGAAGACATCTATGATACAGAGAGAAGTTTTGATTTTCCTGATTCCGTCCTTTCCTTCTTTAAAGGAGAACTTGGTCAACCAGTAGGTGGATTCCCTGAAAAATTACAGAAGATTGTATTAAAAGGGCAGACACCACTGACAGATCGCCCTGGATTAAATGTTCCACCTGTGAATTTTGACGAAGTTAAAAGAGAACTCCAAGAGTTAACTCATATCGAGCTCACAATGTGTGACGTTTTGGGCTACCTCATGTATCCGAAAATCTTTCTCGAC
>JAITHN010000172.1 GCA_031279745.1 Streptococcaceae bacterium | reverse complement strand
TCCCAATCTCTGGAATGGCGGGTGACCAACAAGCAGCCTTATTCGGACAGATGGCATTTGAGGAGGGGATGGTTAAGAATACCTATGGAACAGGTGCATTCATTGTTATGAACACGGGTGACACCCTCAAATACTCAAAGAATCAGCTGTTATCCACAATTGCTTATGGAATCAATGGAAAAGTGAACTATGCTTTAGAAGGAAGTATTTTTGTTGCGGGTTCAAGCATTCAATGGCTGAGAGATGGATTAAAGCTAATCGAGGAAGCGAACGAATCAGAAGCAAGAGCGCTTCTTTCAGAAAATCAAGATGAAATCTATGTCGTTCCAGCGTTTGTAGGGTTAGGCGCTCCTTACTGGGAGCAAAATGTAAGAGGGGCTATCTTTGGTTTAACTCGTGGAACAACAGATAATGACATTGTCAAAGGAACGCTTCAAGGGATTGCCTATCAAGTAAAGGATATTTTAGAATCGATGCATGAAGATACAGGCATTGATATTCCATTGTTAAAAGTGGACGGAGGAGCTGCAAAAAATCAATTTTTAATGCAATTTCAGGCGGATATTTTAGGGAAAGATGTCCAACTTGCTGGAGATTTAGAAACAACTGCGCTTGGAGCGGCATTTTTGGCAGGATTGGCAGTCGGATATTGGAAAGACTTGGAAGAAATCAAAGAAAATTACCAAACGGGCAAGACATTTGTGCCTGAAATAGAGGACGAGAAAAGAGAACGACTCTTAAAAGGATGGTCGAAAGCAGTTCAAGCGGCAATTTTATTCCAATAATCAACACCGCCACAGGGCGGTGTTTTTTGATTGTTTAAGATTTTGTTAACCCCGTTAGATAATTGGGCTAAATTCTTGAAAATTTGCTCTATTCGTAATAAGTTACGATAGATATCAAAAAAGAGGGAGTTTATATGTTTAAAGAGGAATGGAAACAATTTACAAAGAATAGGATGATGCGGTTAATGTTGCTAGGGGTAGCCATTATTCCGACCATTTACGGGGTTATATTTTTAAAGTCAATGTGGGATCCTTATGGAAGTCTGAAGGACTTGCCAGTGGCAATTGTGAATAACGACCATCCGATTCAAAAGAACGGAACGAAGATGGCAGTCGGTGAGGAATTCGTCCAAGAATTAAAAAAATCAAAGAATATGAATTTCAAATTCATTTCGACAAAAAAAGCGAAGGATGAATTAGCAAAAGGCGAAGTGTTCATGACTGTAGAAATCCCTTCAGACTTTTCAAAATCTGCGGCAAGCATCGACAGCAAGAATCCACAAAAAATGAAGCTCGATTACACGACAACGGCTGGATATAACTTTGTTGCGATGAAGATGAGCGAAAGCGCAGTAACGAAGATGAAGGATGAAATCAATGAGAAGATTTCTTCAGCTTATATGAAGTCCATTGTAGACTCGATGAAAAACGTCGGCATGAATCTTACGGAAGCTTCTGCAGGGAGCAAGAAAATCACACACAATCTAACCCTTGCTCAACAGGGGACAAATGACTTATCTACTGGATTGAACACGTTAGTGGCAGGATCAACAACCTTGAATGAAGGAATCGCAAGCTATACGAATGGTGCAAGCACGGCAGCGGAAAAAATAAAAGACCTCAACCAAGGAACAACGAAGTTGAAAGATGGATCCAGTCAACTGTCTGATGGGATGGATGAGGCAGTCACGGGAAGCCAGAAAGTGTCCGGAGGACTTCAACAACTCAATCAGCAATCAGATAAGATGACTTCTGGAAGCGAACAAGTGAAACAGGGAGCTGAAGGCATTCAAGCTGGTGCAGCGACTCTAGCAGAAAAGACAAAAGAACTCTCAGAAGGTGTTTCTGCAATAAGTGCAGGAAGTTCACAAGTTTCGAATGGATTTTCTGCACTTCATAAGGGAGTTCAAGACTCAGTTGCTGCGGAAGGAAAGCTCTCCCAAGCATTACTCCTCGCCCTCAAGTCTGCAAAGGCATCAAACGATGTTGCAACGGCGACAATTTTACAACAGATTATTTCAGAAGCCTCTTCTTCGACTTCTACAAAAGATTTAGAAACAGCAGTAAGTACGTTGGAAAATGGATCAAAGGCACTAACGGAAAACTTGACAAAGGCGAGTGTCGGCGCGAAACAACTTGCAGCGGGGACTTCTGAATTAAGTGAAAAATCTAAGGAACTCTCTCTTGGAGCTTCACAAGTGAACGATGGAGTGAAAGCCTACACAAGCGGGGTTCAACAGTTAGAAACTGGTGCAAGCGCTCTTTCTACCGGTATCTCAGGACTTCAAAATGGTGCCAATCAGTTGGAAAATGGTTTGACTTCTCTTTCTGACGGCTCTTCAAGACTTGCGGGAGCGACAGTTGGGTTAATGACCAACTCGAAATCACTACAAGAAGGAGCGGAAAGTTTAACGAACGGTGTTAAAACGGCAGCCAATGGCTCTTCTACTCTTGGAAATGGTCTTGGAAAGTTAACTGAAGGAAGTCAGACGTTGACTAGCAAATTAAAGGATGGATCGAGAGAGATAAGTAACAAATCTGATCGCTTGAAAGATAGCATTTCACAACTTGTCACTCCAATTGTTACCGAACATACTGAAAAGACAAAAGTTGAAAATAATGGGACGGGAATGGCTCCTTATATGATTTCCATTGCCCTATGGGTAGGAAGTTTGGCTATGACCATTGCATTTGATATATTTAAGAAAATCAAAACACCTCATTCTGGTTTGGAATGGTGGGCATCTAAGTTCTCGATTCTCTATTTACTAGGAATTGGGCAAAGTCTTATTTTATACTTTGGTTTGACCAGTTTATTGGGCATGAAAGTTGAAAATCCAATAGAAACTCTACTCCTAATGTTTGTTGCTTCGCTAGCATTCGTTGGAATAAATGGATATTTAACGACTGCATTTGGAAAAGTAGGGAATTTCTTGGGGCTTATCTTGCTCGTTCTTCAATTGGGAAGCGCTGGAGGTACCTATCCTCTCGCTCTTACACCGAAGATTTTCCAAATCCTAAATCCATTCCTACCGATTAGCCATTCAGTGTTTGGATTTAGGCAAACGATTTCCATCCATGCAGATGCAAGTGCTCAAATTTTCATTTTGCTGGGATTTGCCCTAGTATTTGGTTTATTGAATATAGCGAGATTGCACCGATTAGTTACGAAAGAAAAAACAATTCTCGCAGCATAAGCGAATTAACCCTTGTGCGGTTGCCCATCTATATACGGAAAGCAAGATATTTAAACGGTCTACCAATTGGTAGACCGTCTATTTTATTTACTTTGCACATTGTTTCTGTTGGAGGAGTTGATCTGAAATACAGGAGGCATTTCTCAACGGTCAGTATTGCACCAATCATCTCTTTCAGTTCCTAGTTTACGGTGAGACTCCAAATACTCCTCTTTTTTCTTCCTGTTCCCAAGATGTTTAAACGCATATTCTGCTTTCATTGCCTCGCTCTTTGATTCGAACGT
>JAITHN010000155.1 GCA_031279745.1 Streptococcaceae bacterium | reverse complement strand
CAATAATAAGATACCCCTTTTTCTCTAATCATTGCGATGACGTTAAACCAGTATTTCTTATGGAAATACACAATCGCAGGCTCACGGGTCACCCACCGCCTTCCATCGCTTTCTGTTACAAGCGTATGGTCATTCACACCAATGATGCTATGCTCGCTTGTCTTTAATACCATCGTGTCTCGCCAAGTTCGATGAATATTACCATCATGTTTATAACTTTGAATGGTAATAAATTCTCCTTCTTTTGGAATCACGGGACACCACTTTCTAGTGAATTCACTATTTACTTATTCTTAGAAATTTTACCATAAAAAGTCATTCTCGTGTATCATTACGCAAGACTCCACAAATCATCCGTTTATGTCCATTTTCGTGCCACTTCATAATCTCCAATATATGGCGTTTTTACCCCATCTATAATTTGATACAAATCAGCGCCTTTTCCTGCAAGCACGAGTACATCTTCACTGGACGTCAATTTTGAAATACCTAGACGAATCGCTTCCTCTCTATTCAATTCTATCGAGACTGGAATGTCTGAAGTGATAGATCCTTGTATTTCTTTTGCAATATCCATTGGATCTTCAGAATTTGGATCATCCATCGTTAAGATTGCCTCATCCACCATGTCGGATAGTACAACACCAAAGTCGCGACGCCTATTCTCCCCTTTATTTCCAGGAGCTCCTATCAAAACGACAAGCTTTCCTTTCAAATGTCGTTTCACTTCCGTCAACAGCACCTCAAGAGAGATTTTATTGTGCGCATAATCTACAAGAATTTTCGCCCCATTTTCAGCTCTTAGGATTTCCATCCTTCCGGGAACGGTCGTATGTTCCACTCCTCGTTTTGCATCACTCCCATTCGCGCCAACAAGAGTTGCCGCAATAATTGCCGAAACCGCATTCCCCGCATTAAAATCCCCAGTCAGTTGTATCTTATACTCCCCAGAACTATTCGAAATTGCACCATTTTCCTTTGAAGTGAGAGAAAAATCGAATCCTCTGCTCTGATAGAAGAAATCTGCAGACTCCGTCTTATCGCTGTATACATAGTAGGGTTTACCGAGTTCTATCGTCTCTTCAACGAGGAGATTAAAATAATCCGTCTCATGGTTCAAAACGATCGCTTCTGAGTGATGAAGAAGTTGTCGCTTGCAGTAAAAATAGTCTTCAAAATTCGGATGTTCAAGAGGTCCGATATGATCCGGTGAAATATTCAAGAAAACTCCCACATCAACATTCAATCCATAAACACGGTCCAGTTTATAAGCTTGGGAGGAAACTTCCATCACTAGATGGGTCATCCCGTTTTTTATCGCTTCATCCATCATCCTGAATAAGTCCAAGCTCTCCGGGGTAGTCAATGCACTCTTAAAATAGTTCAATCCATCAAGCGTGGTATTCATCGTTGAAATCATCGCTGTCTTTTGTCCAGTTGCTTCCGCAAGAATATTTTTCGTAAAATAGGCTGCCGTAGTCTTCCCCTTCGTCCCCGTAAATGCAATAATCTTTAGCTTTTCATTTGGAAACTGGTAAAAGGCACGGGACAAGACTGCCATCGCTTTTCGAATATCTGTCACGATAATCCCCATTGCCGCTACATCAAAAGG
Organism: Streptococcaceae bacterium; assembly: GCA_031279745.1. Classification (GTDB taxonomy): domain Bacteria; phylum Bacillota; class Bacilli; order Lactobacillales; family Streptococcaceae; genus Pilibacter. Next base: position 3,486 of record JAITHN010000155.1, on the reverse strand, counting down.
AGTTTCAGACACATAAAATTTCAAACCATTTTCCTCAATGGCTTGGTTAAGATATTCCGCTTTAAACGTTGCACCTTTTACAAAAAACAATGTGTTTTCGTCTACCTCTTTGGAGTTGTAGCTAATCGATTCGAAAACTATCCGTTCCGCCACCGACGAAACGTGATAGGAATAACTTTCCTGCTTTATCATTTCCCTAAAGAATCCACCCTGCTTTAAGCATTGAATGACCTCAGTCAATTTTAAAGTCAATTTCCCACCTCCAAATTTGTTTAAAATAAGTATAGCATAGCTCGTGCTTTTGTTTTACTCCCCCATTTCTAAAAGCGGTTGAAATTTACAATGAGTCTAATGCGTCAAGCGAGGCGAAGAATACCCGTTCATTCTGTTGATCAATCAGATGGATAACCAAAATTACAGGTTATCCGTCCGATTTTTTATAGAGCTTTCACTTGCAGAGGGGGCTCATACAATTTCATTAAAAAACAAAAAACTCTCGGTCCCCTAAAATGGAAACCAAGAGTTCGTCTATTTAATCTGGAGTTTATTTTGCTAAGCGATAAATCGCATCTGCGTAGATGACTGCTGCTTTGTAGAATTCGCTTTCCACAATAAATTCATTTGCCTGATGCATCGTGTCCGTATAACCTGGGAACATCGCTCCATACGCAACCCCACGTTCCATCAAACGTCCAAAAGTTCCACCACCGATGACTTGTTCATAACCTTTTAAACCCGTATGATCTTCAAAAACATCAAGAAGAGTTGAAACCAATGGGTCATCCATAGGAACATAATGAGGAGCATGTCCCGCTGCTGGAATCGCTATCTCATCTACCAATCCATCTAATGTGCTTAAGAGTTGGTTTTGAATCACCTCTGCATCGGTTCCTTTTGGATAGCGGAAATTCAAAGCGATTTCCCCTTTTTCACCCTCAACAAAATCAAAAATTCCTGCATTCATTGAAAGTTTGCCCATCTTGTTGTCCTCTATGGCAACTCCTAATTTGTCTCCTTCATGGTCATTCCATGCAAATTCTCCGCCTACACGAAGGAATTTTTTTGCTCCGCCTTGGAAGTCAAACTCTTTTAAAAATAGAGCAAGCATTGTCGCACCGTTTACACCTGCTTCAGGATGTGCTCCGTGTGCTGATTTCCCAACCACTGTAATCGAAAATTTCCCTTCGATTTCTTCAATCTCACCACCAACTTCGTGTTGCGCTTTGAACGCTTGGAATTTCGCTTCCAAGTCATCTTTTGAAATTGCTCCACTTACTAAGGCTGTTGCGCTTTCTGGAACCATGTTTACGCGTAAGCCACCTTTAAAGGAGTGTAAGACAACGGGCCCATCATTCGTTCCAGAAAATTGAAGGTATTCTGTTACATTTCCTTTCTCTCCATTAATAATCGGAAATTCTGCATCTGGAGAAAATCCAAAATCAGGTTTTTCACGGTGTTGGAAATAATAGTCCATATCCGCCCAACCTGATTCTTCATCTGTTCCAATGACAAATCTGATTTTTTTAGAAAGTGGAACACCAAGTTCTTTCAAGATTTTTAATCCATAATAGCAAGCGACTGTAGGTCCTTTGTCGTCGCTAGACCCACGTGCAAAGATTTTTCCATCGCGAATTTCTGGCTCGTATGGGTCTGAATCCCATCCTGTCCCTGCAGGAACTACATCCATATGCGCGAAAATCCCCAATGTCTCATCGCCCTCACCATATTCAAATTCACCGACATAGTTGTCAACATTATCCGTTTTGAAACCATCTCTTTCAGCTAATTCCAATAATTTTAACATCGCAGCCTTTGGTCCAGGTCCAAAAGGTGCATCTTCCGTTACAAGAGAATCATCTCTTTCCGAGTTGATCCGCAAAAGGGTAAACAAATCATCAAGCATTGCTTGCTTTCTAGCTTCAACTTCCGCTGTAAAATTAATTGTCATAATTTCCTCCTAACTGTTTGTCCCTAGTCTACCAAAGTTCCCACCTAAATGTTAAATTTTTACCTATTTTAAGCTATAATAATATATATATATTTGTAAAGTTTGGGGAGGACTTATGGGAGAAAAAGACATATCTTCGACAAAACGAAATCTAATCTTGCTAGCGATCGGACTTTTTACTTTCATGTCTACGCTTGATTCATCCATTGTCAATATTGCTCTGCCAACTATTTCAAAAAGTCTTGGCATTATGATGAACCAGGCAACATGGACAGTCTCCATTTATCTAATCGGAGTAAGCGCGCTCTTAATTTTCTTCGGTCGGCTTGGAGACCTTGTGGGCAAAATTCGCATTTTTAAATATGGGACGATTATTTTTACGATTGGCTCCTTCCTCTGTGGGTTAAATCTTGGGTTGAATTTCTTGCTCTTTGCTCGTTTCTTCCAATCTGTCGGCGCCGCAATGACCATGAGCAATAGCTTTGGGATTACTACAAGCACATTTCCTCCTCACCAAAGAGCCCGTGCGATGTCGATGGTGGGTGTCTTTGTCGCTCTTGGAGGAGTGACAGGACCTGGTCTTGGAGGATTACTTCTTCAATTTCTACCGTGGAGCTTTATCTTCTGGGTAAATGTACCCATTGGTATTCTTGCCATCCTTTTAGGGCAGAAACTTTTCCCAAAAGAAGAAAAGAAAGTGATTCGTAAGGGACATTTAGACCTCCTGGGTACCTTTTCTTTTTTCCTTTTTATTACCAGCTTATTCCTCGGCATTGAAGTCGGACAGAATGCAGGTTTTCTCACCCGAATCCCTCTCCTTCTCTTTGGGATTGCACTTCTCATCTTCTTATTTTTTTTGCGGTTAGAAAACAGATTGAAACATCCTATGATTCATCTTGGGTTATTCAGAAATTCACTCTTCACTGTAAGCGTAACCTCAGCCATGCTAATTTTCGTGACCAATTTCTTCGCCAATATCCTAATGCCTTTCTACTTACAGGATTTACTGAAACTAGAGCCAGGGGAAGCAGGAATGCTACTGATGACTTTCCCCATTGTCATGATGATTTTCGGCCCGGTCGGTGGCTATCTTGGAGATCATTTTAATAAAGAAATCCTGACTGTTATTGGAATCATTATCGTGACCGTTGCACAGTTTGGCTATACAAATTTCTCAAGCAAAACTACGATTTTATCTATTCTAAGTTGTACCGTTGTCAACGCTATTGGGACGAGCCTGTTCCAATCGCCAAATAACGCACTCGTCATGCAAAGTGTCGATAAACAATATCTTGGGGTGGCAGGTAGTGTCAATGCCCTCGCTAGAAATCTAGGAATGATTATTGGAATATCCGCCGCAACAACGACGCTTTATACAGTGATGAGCTCTGACTTGGGAAAACGTGTTACGAGCTTTTCTCCAGGTCAGGAAGGTGCATTTGTAAACGGCATGCATATTGCCTTTTACGTTTCATTCGCACTCTCCATCTTAACGTTGTGCATGACCCTTCTTCGATTTTTGCTGAACAAGTCGAAAT
>JAITHN010000097.1 GCA_031279745.1 Streptococcaceae bacterium | reverse complement strand
CTCATATTGAATTCCTTTTTACTTTTTCATCCTAGAACGTTGTATCTTCTCTTTTGAAGTTTGGTTGATGATTTGTCGTGCTTCGATATGATTTTGAACTTTTCCATATCCTTTTTTCGCCATAATTTCATTGGCTTCTCGTTCTATCTGTTCCACTTGAGAGAGGCGCTTCTCCACATCTTCCACACGCTTTGCAATGACACGCAATTCTTCAACCTCCTTTTCAAGAGAAAGAAGTCTTTCTTGTTTTTTCAACTGATCACTCATCGCGTTTAATGCTGTAAGAATGGCAGCTTGTTCATTTGTCGTTCCTTGTGCAAGATTTTTTATGGTCGTTAACTGCTCATCCACAAGTCGTGACACCATGTCCATATGTGTTTTGGACTCTGTTCCAATAATGGTATAGGTATTTCCTGCAATTTCCGTCTTATATCTGTTTCTTTCCACAACAATCACCGCCGATTCCACTTTTGCCTTATTATATCAAATAAACTTGCTCATATGATATAATTCAAACATAAAGCTTGGAGGTAGCACTTTGAAAAAATTTCTAAAAAATTGGTGGGAAGTCTTCGCGTTTGCAGGTGTTTTGCTGATTTTACGCTTATTCATTCTCTCCCCAATCATCGTTGATGGTCACTCCATGGACCCTACCCTTAAAAACGGGGAACGGATGGTCATGGTCAAAATCGCAAAAATTGACCGATTCGACATTGTCGTCTCTGGTGAGCCAGCAGATCCTGGAAAAAATATTATTAAGCGTGTCATTGGGATGCCGGGGGACACGATTAAATTTGATAATGATCAGCTCTATATAAATGGCAAAAAGACTGCAGAACCTTATCTTGATGAATATAAGAAGATTTGGAAGAAGGATAAACTTAAAAAAACGTATTCTTATAACGCCTATTTCCAACAAATTGCAAAGGAGCGTCGAGCATTTACAACTGCGTTTGACGGAAACACCGTCTTTGAAGTGAAAGTCCCAGCCAACCATTATTTCCTAATGGGAGACGACCGACTCATCTCAAAAGATTCTAGAGACCCTGAGGTGGGGCCACTTGATCAATCAGAAATCAAAGGCGAAACGAAATTAGCCTTCTGGCCACTCAATAAAATTCGATTCGTTAATTAATACACACGTACAAAAATCGGAGGGAAAACCGCAAATTGGTTCTCCCTCCGATTTTTTTGGTAGAGCGCAAAAAAAAGAACGACACATTGCAACTGCCCCGAACCTTTTTCATCAAACGAATATAAGAATATGCACTACGCGTTTGAAACCACTCTTCCACTATCAATCGTGATGATTTCTTCAGCTAACTCCAGTAAATCTTCTTCGTTGTGACTTGTCACGATGACCAGCGCACCACGTTGGTTTTCTTCTAAAATGAGCTTTCGAATTCCACCGATACTTTCTATATCTATTCCATTTGTCGGTTCATCAAGCAAGATGATGTCCGGTTTTTCAAAAATCGCCTGAGCAATCGAGAGACGCTGACGCATTCCTAAAGAATATTTTTTTACAGGTGTTTTGTTTTCAGGGTCTAACCCCACACGCTTTATAGCTTGTATAACATCTTCTTTTGTCGCAATTTTTTTTATCTTAGCTAAAAGGAGTAAATTTTCCACCCCACTTAAATGCGGAATGAGGTTATCGTTTTCCAAAAGCAATCCAAGTGAAGGAGGAAAGTCGATATCTTTTCGAACGATTTTTCCATTGATGGAAATCTTGCCCTCATCAAGATGAATCAGACCAGAAATGGCACGAAACAGCATTGTTTTCCCAGAACCGTTTCGTCCCTTTAATCCATAGATTTTCCCCTTTTCAAAAGATAAAGAGATATTGTTAAGGATTTGTTGATGCTTTATTGTTTTACTGATGTTTTCTATTTTTATCAAAAGAGATACTCCTTTTCATGTTTTGAATATTTATTTTGTGACAAAGTAGATAAAATAGGTTAAGCGCAATGCAGATTATTAGCAGATTAGAATAGTCTGAAGTAGAGAATGTTGAAACTGTACGAATTTGGATGAGCGCTCTTGGGAAGAAAAAGAACGACTTCACAAAGGGTGAATTTCGAAACCCGATTGAAGCTACTAGTACACTGACAAAAATATAAATTGCTGAAATATTAAATGCGAGATTCTCCTCAAAAATTTCTCGGAGAGTGAGAAACAAAATCAACAAAGCATATGTACACAGAATCAAATTTAGTATTTCAAACCCCATAAGGTGTTTTTGAGTGACCCAAGTTAGCCCTTCATAATAAATCGTTGGAAATAGAATACTTATACCGACCACCTTTTTGCTTAAACTCAATTTATAAGTAAATAGAGAACGATAACGCACTTTATACTGTACAGAATTTAAGGAATTTACTGCTTCTGTATATAGAACAACGCTCATCAAGAAAAATAAGGAGGTACATGCAAATTGTATTGTACTAAGGATTGTAAATCCGACTGAAAGCATATTGAGCGCGCCTGGCAATCCACGAAAACTGTCTCCCATAAAGCCATCAAATAGAAAGAGGAGCAGTGTATTTAAGAATAGGATTGGGCAAAACAGATAAAGATTTTTTAAATTATTTCTCATGAGCTCCTCCTAAAAAATCTGACTTGCTGTGCATTCGGCTTGAAAAACCACTAAGTACAGCCCCAACAACTAAAAACTGTAGAAAAACAAGAAATATATGAGCTGAGGGGGTTACTTTCTAAGTAACATTGGCAAAGAAATCCGCCCGAGCAAAAATCCTCCCTGAAATTGCGTAACTATTCAAAAACGCAAACATGATAAACATTGTAATCCACCTGTTTTTCAAGAATGCATCTAGAAACGAGATGGACCCATGCGCTAAAAGAACAAATGCATAAAAAGTGAACAACGAGTACAGAGTTATAACTATGGGTTGGAACTCTCCGTAAGTTAAAAGCAGTTTTAAAGGAGCAATCATGCAAATTATGGCATAGAGCAAATAAATGGCAGTTTCACTCAAAAGAATCGAAATTTCATTCATCAGTTGTGCTTGTGCAATGTTCTTTCTGCGAAATATTGCTTGGCTGTTTTTTTGATGTCCAAAAGCAAATCCTCCAGCTATACAAAGGGGAAGGATGACGAAACCGAATAGGTTACTGTTATAAAAGCTGAATCTCAAAGAAGCCACTTTAAAAAAAGTTTCAATCGTTTCTCTGTCATAAAGTTGAACAAATTGGATGTACCAGACGATAAGCAACGGGATAAGCGTAGTGCAAAAACGCTTTAAATTCCCATTCATAGATTACCCTTTTTAAATCTTATAAGTGTGGAGATATAGAAAAATAAACTAATAAAAATCGCTAGAATACAAGTTGTAATCTTATCTTGTAAGTTACTGTCTATCGCAAAGGGTTGAAAAACATTCATCGGAGAATATTTCGAAACGCAACAAATTAACCACACCCCAAATCCTACAAGAAGTATGAATTGCCATTTTTCAATCCAAAAAGTTAGATGGTACATAAATATGGCTACAAGAGCGACAAATACTGAAAACACGAAAATATAGGCGAAATTTACGAACACATGATGGTTCATCTCCCACATACCCACAGGATATTGTTTTACAAAGTTTGCATAGTTAACCGCAAGATTTGCTTGATATGGATTCCTGTCATTGTTTTTAAATAGGAAGGATACTAGCGCATAATTCAGTAATAATGGAAGTAGCACGGAAAAGAAATAAGTCAAACCAATGATAAGCGTATTGGAAAATAAGTATTTTGCCCTACTCATTCTAGTCACTAGAAATCGAATATTTCCGGTTTTTGAATCCTGCGCAAACCAAAATACTGAACCTAAAGAAACTATAATTGGCAAAAGTGTATAACTCACCAACTGTGGGACATGCCCTTCTGAGTTCCCTGATAAAAAAGTAGTGAATTGTGATAATAACCCAGATTCTGCCTCATATAAAGTTTTTTGTTGAATAAGAATATCTGCAACCGAGAAAAACAAGAAGAGTAATGCGATACCCCAGATTCTTTTTTCCTTTAATGCACGAAAAAGTGAATAACTTATTATTTGTCCCATACTAAAACTCCGTTGACCATTCTTGCTGTGGTTTGTCTATCCTCAGGTTTCGTACGACTATTGCTGTTTAGTATCCCAATACTCATATCAAACTTGATATTGTTGTTTACAGCTCTATCTTCTGGAATTGAAGCATAAACCATCGATCCCGATAGGAGCAAAACACCTAATGTTGCAAAAATTAACTTTTTCATATAACTCCACCTCTAAATTATTAGTTGTTCTAGAACCCTTTGAGCATAACACATATTTTATTAATTATTGTTTTTTTTAAAAGAAGTATCGTATAAAGGTTTATTATATTCTGATTAGAAGATTTATTTGTCAAAAATATAAAATTATTAACGTTATTTATTTTGGTTTTAATCTTCCAAAAAATGCGATCTTAATCTCTGTAATAATGACGCTTGCGAGTAATGTGCCAATGTGCAAATGCGTGCCAATATGATAGGAAAGGAAAGCACCAAATAGGAATCCGAAAATAATCATCAGATAGACACTCGAATTTTGTAAATGCTGTTTCTTTTTGTGCATCATCAGATAGGCAAAGTGCGTTCCTAAATTTTTTATATTTCCTGTCGTCATAATACTTGTATAGGGGAGCCCTTTCACTTTCGTAAAAGTATCTGCTTGTATCGATATTAGAAATGACAAGAGCAAAATCAACTCAGACTGATGGAGTACGCCAATCATAAAACAAACGAAGACACTTCCTATCATTTGTACACTTACTGCGACTAACTCAACAGAAGCTCCTCCTTAAACTTTTATGATGCAATTATACGGCACAATCCTTAAACGAAACTAAATCCTCTATCTTTTTCTACCGCATCGCTTTTATATTTTTATCAAATATTCTAAAGCGCATCATTAAGATTCCTTTATCTTTTAAAGTCTTGAAACCCTTTATTTGTCAGTTTATAAGAATAAGCGTAACTTATATTTCAGAAAGGCGTGAGCTTATGCACTTGTTTTGCAATATCTCCATGCGCGGAACCCCTGTCGTTCATTAAAAATCGAACAACAAAACAATAATGAATAATAGAAAAATTTCACATATGAAAAAATTTTTATTTAAAACATTACCCATCGTATTATTATCTACAAGTACGATCCCTTGTATCAACGCATTCGCTGATACGACAGCCCCTTCCCCTGACAATGTTGTACAACCTACCGTTTCAGCTATTGTAGAGACAACACCAGGCGTTGTGCAATTGGGTGAGAATGTTATCCCTCAAACGAGAAGCATTAGCCTCTCCCCTATCTACATCGGAATCTGTTGGAAATACACAACGGTAGCAAGTGGAAAAAAATTAAAAAGCGAATTCAGGAAATACTCAACAACAAGCGGTGCAATTAATGTCGGGATACTCGTTGCTTCGGTTTCTGAAGTAGCAGGACCTTTAGATCCTGCAATCGCCGTACTCGTAGGCGCTGGAAATTCTGCACTTCACAGCATACTCAAAGAAGGTGCCAATCTTATCCAAAAACATCCGAAATCAGGTCGAATTTTCATGTACGCTGACCATGTAACTTTCCATAAATAATTCAAATAGAAAAGGAGATCATTATGTTATACCCTATAATCATCATTACAGTTATCTGGTGCATCATCCGAGAACTTCCATATTTTAAAAGACGTCCGCCAATAAAATGTAAATATCTTACTCCAACACGAATCGGATTGATTGTCGCGTTTTTCTTAATGTGGATTTCACCCTACTTATAAATCCGTTGAGGATTGATAGTCGAAGCAGATAGTGCATTTGAACACAAACAAACGGCAAGTAGAACAAAATTGTTCTACTTGCCGTTTTCTCGATTTTCTAAATACAACTGTACCCATATCACGCCTAAAATAATGACACTTGCGAGCAATGTGCAAATGTGCAAATGCGTGCCAATATGATAAGAAAGGAAAGCACCAAATAGGAATCCGAAA
>JAITHN010000096.1 GCA_031279745.1 Streptococcaceae bacterium | reverse complement strand
TGCCCTAACCCTTGAAGGGCGTATCTTAGGATGAAGAGAATGGCAAGAATGAAATACATAGAGGCATTAATATTGAAATAAGTTTGTACTAAGTTCAATACTTCTGTATCTTTTGCACTGACAAAGAATTGTGCGAGATTTTTTCCAAAAATGATAACGAAGGCTCCTGCTGCAACCGAAAAGCTCACGCTCAAAATCAATCCTTTTTGAACACCGTCAAGGATGCGAAGATATTGTTTGGCGCCATAATTTTGAGCAACAAATGTTGCCATAGTCACGCCAAAGCTCATCATTGGAAGGGTGGCAAATTGGTCGATCCGTCCTCCAGCAGTTTGAGCGGCGACTGCATTTGTTCCGAGGGAGTTCAACGCAGATTGCAAGATGACCGCACCAATCGCAATGATTGAGGCTTGGAACGCCATTGGAAAGGCGATTCTGGCATGCTCGATAAGGTCTTGTTTGGTCAGTTGGAAGTCTTGCTTCCTCACTTGCAATAGAGGAACTTTTCGCCAAATATAAAGTACACAGAAAAGACTGGCGATGATTTGAGCGGTAACCGTAGCAATCCCCGCACCTTGAACTCCCCATTTGAAGACGAGGATAAAAATCAGGTCAAGCGCAATATTGATTACGCAGGCAATAATCAAGAAAACTAATGGTAGGGTTGAGTTTCCGAGCGAGCGAAGAGCGTTACTCAGGAGATTGAATGTCATACTTGCAAAAATCCCCAAGAAAATGATACGGATAAAACCCTCTGCCGAAGGCATAATCTCACTCGGTGTTTGCATCAATACAAGAAGTGGATGAACGAAAGAAACGGAAAGTATGGTCAGAACAAGACTGACCATAATGGAGAGCACAATACTCGTTGCAAACGATTTTTTTACAGCACGGTAGTTTTTTGCTCCAAATTTCTGTGCGGTTACGATGGAGAGACCAGATGTTAAACCAATGGCAAAACCGATAATCAAAAAGCTGAGCGAACCCGTAGAACCGACTCCTGCAAGAGCAGTTTTTCCTAGTGTCTTTCCAACAATCACCATATCCATAGTTGAGTACAGCTGTTGGAATACATTCCCAATCAAGAGCGGAATGGTGAAAGCCAGTATTAATTTTATTGGATTTCCTCTCGTTAAATCTTTCATATCGTCTCCCCTTTCAGTTCTCACATATTAGCACAAGCATGGAGAATATGCGATAATTAAAGAGAAATTGCGATGTTGAGCATTGGGGGCGAAGGGGATGAAAAGGATAATCCCCTAAAAGCAGAATTGGAGGAGCGATGAAAAAAGGTGGAGTAATTGGGCGTAATATTCAGCACTCGCTTTCTCCTATGATTCACAACCACTCTTTTTTGAGTGCGGGGTTGGATTACGTTTATGAAATTTTTGATTGGGAGGAGTCCGAGTTTTCGGAGAATCTTCCTCGTCTCAGGCAGCCTGATTTTTTCGGTGCCAATGTGACCATGCCTTACAAAGAAGCGGTCATTCCTTTTTTGGACAAAATAAGCGATAGGGCTGAACGAATAGGTGCTGTGAATACGATTGTAAATATTCGTGGGCAATTGATTGGGGAAAATACAGATGGTGAGGGATTCATCCTTGCGACCAGAAGTTTTTTTCAAGGACTCCTCGGAAAAAAAGTGGTTGTTCTGGGTGCAGGAGGAGCAGCAAAAGCTGTCGTATCTGCCCTCGTAGAGCACCATGCGGAGGTAGTCGTTGTTTCAAGAACCGGTGCAAATTTTCAGAAGATGGTTGCTAGGATAGGAAAAGAACGAGTCCTTACTTTTAAGAGTTTTGAGGGGGAGAATAAAGAATATCACCTCCTTCGTGATGCGGATTTGATTGTCAATGCAACAAATTCTGGTATGTCTTATGAAAAAAGTCTGGTTGATTTTTCAAAACTCAGCAACAATAAACTCTGTGTGATGGACTTGATTTATTCCCCAGAAGAAACACATTTTCTCCAGCAGGCAAAGGCGAATGGACTAAGAGCAAAAAACGGTTTGGATATGCTTGTTTTTCAAGCAAGCCTTGCTTTTACTTTGTGGACGGGAGTAGAAATGGATGTGCCACTCATTCAAAACAAACTGAAAGGGAATCTATGATTGAAACGATAAATATTGGGACTGAGAGCTACGAAATATGGATGGAGCATGGTGTTCTCCAAAAGATAGACAAATGGGTCAAGAATTTTTTCAGCGGAGAAAAGATTCTTATCATCACAGATGACGCCGTTGGCGCCATCTATTTAGGAGATGTTAAGGAAAGGTTGAAGCAATCTGGATATACGACTTTTTCCTTTGTTGTTCAAGTAGGAGAGCAGTCAAAGAGTTTGGGGACTGCGGAAAAGATCTATCAGTTTCTAAATGACAACACCTTTGATAGAGGGGGATTGATTCTTTCTCTAGGTGGAGGAGTTGTAGGAGATTTATCTGGATTTGTAGCCTCGACCTATCAGCGCGGAATTTCTTTCGCCCAAATTCCTACCTCCCTTTTAGCCCAAGTTGATGCGTCGATTGGTGGAAAGACGGCAGTCAACTTGCCAGGTATCAAGAACAGTGTGGGGACATTTTATCAACCGAGTGGGGTATTGATAGATCCCGTTGTTCTAACAACATTAAAGACGGAAGCGATTAGCGAAGGACTTGCGGAAGTAATCAAATGCGGGATGATTCAAGATTCAAGCATCTTAGATGAAATGATGGACGCTGCATCATTTTCAGAGATTGTTCAGGAAATAGAGAAATTGATTATCAAAAGCATTCGAGTGAAGAAAGCGCTCGTTGAAGAAGATGTCTTTGATCAAGGGATGAGAATGAAGCTGAATTTCGGGCATACGATAGGGCATGGGATTGAAGCAACGCTCGGTTACGGAAACATAACACACGGAGAAGCGGTTGCCATAGGCATGGTGAAAATGAATCAATTTGCCATTCAAAAAGGATGGACTCCAAAGGATACACAAGCCCTACTGATAAAATTGTTAGAAAAAGTTCATTTGCCAACGGACTTCCCAAAAATTGATTTGGAGAAAGTCTTTGAAGCGATGCGTCATGATAAGAAAAGTAAGAGCCATGGGGTATCCGTCGTGACATTAGATGGAATCGGGCAGTCTCGCATTCGTTCAATCAGTTGGGAAGAAATCAAAAAAAGTCTGGCATAGACGATGCATTGAAAATGGATGATGCGGATTCGTGTTGAAAGTGTGAGAGTAAAGCACGGGTAGCAATACCGATAGCCAACGAATCCGACACGTGAAGCTGAGTGAAGCAGAGGCAATCCAGAGCATTGGTTGAAGAAACGAATCCGACACGTGAAGCTGAGTGAAGCAGAAAGGAGAAAGATGAAATTTTTGACAGCTGGAGAAAGTCACGGGAAGCAACTGACGGCGATTCTCGAGGGAATACCAAGTAATTTGAAGATCGATATCGAGAAAATCAATAGGGAACTTGCAAAACGTCAAGAAGGAGTAGGACGTGGGGCAAGGATGTCGATTGAGAAAGATCGTGTTGAGATCACTTCTGGCGTTCGATTTTCCAAAACTACGGGTGCTCCCATCACCCTCATCATCCAGAACAAAGATTGGGAAAATTGGGAATCTGTTCTCTCCGTGACGGATACGGGGCAAGACAAAACAGAAAGAGCTCTTACGGCAGCAAGACCAGGGCATGCTGATTTGGTAGGAGGGATCAAATACGGACATACAGATTTGAGGAATGTTTTGGAACGGTCATCTGCACGAGAAACTGCAATACGTGTGGCGATAGGGGCGATTTCAAAACAGCTTTTATCCGCAATAGGCGTGGAGTTTTACACCTCTGTCAAACGGATAGGTGGAATTGAGGGGGATGAATCAGCCCCAAGCGTTCAAGAGTTGATAGAAGAGACGAAGAAAGAGGGAGACACACTTGGTGGTGTGATCGAGGCTGTTGTGACAAATGTTCCCGTAGGTCTTGGAAGTTTTCAACAATGGGATCGAAAAATAGATGGGTTGATTGCCCAAGCAATGATGAGTATTAATGCCATCAAAGCAGTAGAGTTTGGAGATGGGGTTCAGCTCGCTCTGAAAAAAGGGAGTGAGGTTATGGATGAAATCATACTAGATGATTCGGAAAACTTGATTCGGCGCACCAACCACTTGGGTGGAATAGAAGGGGGCATGACCAATGGCATGCCCATAATCGTGCGCGTGACGATGAAACCCATCCCCACCCTTATGCAACCCTTACAAACGGTTGATGTGTTGACGAAGCAACCCGTCCTAGCAAGTCGGGAGAGAAGTGATGTAACAGCAGTTTTGGCGGCGAGTGTCGTCGTTGAAAATGTACTGGCGACCACCCTCGCTCAAGTTCTCTTAGAAACATATCCGAGTGACACGATGGAACAACTTTTGGAGAGGGTAAGATGAGTGGAAATGTACGGTTTACAAGCGCGTTGACCCAACAACTATGGAGTGTATAAGATGAATGGAAATGTGCAAGGTTTAAAAGGGACTGTTATGGCGTCGAGTGATAAATCAATTAGTCACCGTGCGATTCTTTTTGCCGCAATGGCAAAGGGGGATTCTGTTATTCACGGTTTCTTGGAAAGCGAGGACACTCTTCGCACGTTAAAAGCAATGGAAGAACTTGGAGTGAAAATCACCAGAGCGGGCAGCACGGTTATCGTTCATGGCGTGGGAAGCGACTCTTTCACTGCGCCAAAGTCTCCTCTTCAAATGGGCAATAGTGGGACGACAACCCGTTTATTAGCTGGCGTTCTAGCGGGAAGTGATTTTGAAGTAGAGATGATTGGTGACGAAATGTTGTCGAAAAGGCCGATGGATAGAATCGTGACACCAAAGCGTGCTATGGGTGAACAAATCTCTGGCGTTTCAGAGAAACATTTTCTCCCGCTTCAGCTTCGTGGGAATCCATCATTGGTACCCATCGAGTACGAAATGCCTATTTCGTCTGCCCAAGTGAAGTCGGCGATTCTTTTTGCTGGAATGCAAGCTCAGGGGCGGACAATCGTCATAGAAAAAAACAAATCAAGAAATCACACGGAAGAAATGATCGCCGAATTTGGGGGAGGAATCACAGTAGAGGGGAATAAAATTGTCCTTGAGGGACCTGTAACCCTTCGTCCTTTTGAAATGACCGTTCCAGGAGATATTTCAAGTGCTGCTTTCTTTCTCGTTGCCGGATTAATTGTGCCGAATAGCAGGCTTACAGTTAAAAATGTTCTACTAAACTCTACTAGGACGGGTATTCTTGAGGTAATAAAAAAAATGGGCGGATTGCTCCACATTGAGAGAACTGGTCGGAATGTGGGAGATATTACAGTTCAAACAAGCAAGCTTCAAGGGATAGAAATTTCTGGAGAAATCATTCCAAGATTGATAGACGAGCTCCCCATCATTGCTCTTCTTGCCACGCAGGCGGATGGTGTAACACGGGTGAGAGATGCAAAAGAGCTGAAAGTAAAAGAAGTTGACCGCATTCGTGCTGTCGCAAGCCAACTTGGTCGTTTAGGAGCTTTGATCGAAGCGACAGAGGATGGGTGGAATATTTTCGGGAAAACCCCTCTTCACGGGGCAAAGGTAGAAAGCTTGGGAGATCATCGTATTGGAATGATGTTGATGATTGCATCCTTACTTGTAAATGATGAGCTTTTTTCACTTGGAGACAAAGAAGCCATTAATGTCAGTTATCCAAAATTCTTTCAAGATTTGGAAAGTGTTTCTCGTTTTGGAAAAGAGGCTCGTGTGTTGAGCACCACCACTCAGAAATTTTCAGCCAAGAAAATTGTTCTAGTTGGATTTATGGGGGCTGGGAAAACAACGGTTGGGCGTCTTCTTGCCAATCACCTTTCGACTTTATTTATAGATTTAGATGAACAGATTGAAATGAATCAGGGCAGAAGTATTTGTGAGATATTTAAGCGTCTTGGAGAAGAAAGCTTCCGGCGCATGGAAACTGAAGCATTAAAAAAAGTAACGCGTCAAAATGTTGTCTTGTCAACGGGAGGAGGCTTTGTTGAGGACGAAAAGAATCGTGAACGATTAAAGTCTGGAGAATTTCTCGTTGTCTATCTTTCTCCGAAGTTCGAAAACCTCTATGAAAGACTGCAGGGTGACGACAAGAGACCTTTGATTCAGCAAAAGACAAAAAAAGAAATTGAAGAACTTTTCACAAAACGGAAGGCGTTTTATGAGTTTGTGGCGGACATTACGCTTTCTTTAGAGGCGGAGAGTCCTGAAGAAATCCTCCATCTACTTTTGAAGCAATTAGAGGGATGAGGGCAGAGTGTTCAACTTACAAACGTGAAATGGTAGCGACAAGCAAAGGGATTTTTGATAAGATAAGAAAAATGAATGATTAGAGGTGAAACATGAGTCGGGTTGATAGATTCAAAGAGCATAGAGAAGATATAAAACGAGGACGAGTAGATGCTGAGGAAGCGAAGCGCGTCAGCCTATTAAAGAAAAAAGAGGATGACGATGACACTCCCATCTTCAATCATAGGAAACAAAGGCCAAGAAGTTCAGAGCGGGAGGAAGCATTGCCGGAATTTCTTCAGGAGGACGAGCCAAGTCATGCTTCTTTTGTAGAGGAAGAGCGTTCGAAAAAACCAACCGGGAGAAAACCAAAGAAAAAGAAAAGACACATTCTTCGTTGGATTTTACTTGGTCTATTGCTTCTGATTGTAATCGTTGGCGTCAACTTTGCATTAGGCTTGAACAAGGCGATGAACGGGGAAAAACCTAAAACAGAAAATTTTGAAGGGGTGACCAGTCCAAATGGCGCCAATAATATCTTAATCCTAGGGACAGATCAGCGGGATTACCAAAATTCTGGAGACGCTAGAAGTGATTCCATCATGGTGTTATCTCTTGATGGTCCTGGGAAAAAGCCAAAACTCATTTCATTTATGAGAGATACGCTCGTCAATATTCCAGATGTAGGTCCAGATAATAAGATCAATAATGCGTTCACCATTGGAGAGCAAAATGAAAACCAAGGTGCGGAATTGATGCGTCAAACCTTAAAGTCGAATTTTGGGATTGATTGTAAGTACTATGCGATGGTTAATTTTAACTCCTTTGCAAAAGTAATTGATGGACTATTCCCAAGTGGAGTGAAAATCGATGCCAAGTTCTCTACTGTGAATGGGAAAAAGGTAAATAGCGTGCAAGTTCCGGATGATTTGAATAAGGTGAAAGGAAAACCAACACCTAAGCAAACCATCAAGGTTGGAGAGCAATTGATGGATGGTCGAACCCTGCTCAATTATGCTAGATTCAGGCATGATGATGAAAACGACTTTGGTCGAGTGAAACGTCAACAACAAGTTTTATCAGCAATTATTTCACAGGCGAAATCTCCTGCCACTCTCCTGCATGGGCCACATGCAATCGGGCAACTCGTTGGTTATACGTCAACAGATGTGCCGAATTCATTCATGGTGAAAACCATGTTTAATGTTTTAATTGGCAAGGAAAAAAATATTGACAAACTTTCTATTCCTGAAAAAGGGACTTATGTCGGAGCCTATGATATTTATGGTGGACAGGCTTTGCAAATCACGGATTTGGAAAAGACAAAGACGAGGATTCAAGATTTTTTGAACAAATAAAGGACAATGGACCTAGCTGAGAAAGTTCAGCTTGGTCCTTATTTTTTTGAATGCGAACGGGCAACTGGCGCGTCAAATAGGCTTCCAACTCTTAACGCATGAGAATACGGATCTTTAGACACTTTCGCCGTCTTTTTTGGTAGGATAATTACAGGAGGGAAAATGGATGAAAATAAATGTACTTGGATGTTTAGGCGGCTATCCTCACAAGGATCAGGGAACGACGAGTTTTTTACTTCAAGCTGGGCGTTACAATCTACTTCTCGATTGTGGAAGTGGTGCAGTCACACAGTTGGAGCATTTCGTTTCACCGCTATGTATTGATGCTGTTTTATTGAGTCACTATCATCATGATCATATTGCGGATTTGGGTGTTCTTCAATACTATCGGCAATTGTGGCCGAAAGATGACCCTGAATGGGATTCGATGGTGCTGCCTATTTATGGACATGACGAAGATGAGTTTCATTACAATGATTTGGAGCTGAAAGATGTTTCAACCAAAAATGCGTATACAACAAGTGAAGTTTTAACCCTTGGACCGTTTGATGTCACATTTATGAAAACTGTACATCCTGTTCCTTGTTACGCCATGCGCTTCCTCGTTCGTAAGAGTGGGAAAGTGTTCGTGTTTACAGGAGATAGTGGCTACACGGACTCTTTCATCGAGTTTGCGAAAGATGCAGATGTATTTATGGCAGATACCTACCTTTTTGAAGGTCAAGAAAATCACCATGCACATTTCACTTCGAAAGAATCAGGTGAGATTGCGAAAAAAGCAAATGTGAAAAAATTGATTTTAACGCATTTGCCGCAGCATGGAGATTTGGATGAGTTGTTTATTCAAGCCAAAAAAGCTGCAGGGGAAAATGTGGAAGTGATTCTTGCACGTCAAGGGGAAACATACGAGATGTAAATTTGCTGAAGGAGGGTGGCAAATGGAAAAAACAAGGACGGAGATGCTACATCCGAAAGCATTTCATAAGGGGAAATTTCACATCATCAGACGATTGGTAGATGTAGTCTACCTCCTCTTTTTAGGATTTCTTACCTTTGAATTAGCTGGAGTGTTTGCCGAAACAAGTGAAGTCGATTTCATCAATCAAGAAATTCAGACGACATTGATTCGAGGCGGAATTGCTTTTCTCGTTTATCTTTCAATACTGATTGTCGATCATGTATTAATAGCAAGAAAAAAGAGAGTTAGATGAGAAATGAATGACAAAAAGTTTTGCGAAAGCAAGGCTTTTTTATTATGAATAAAAAGTACAAAAAAATATACTTTTAGATTTCAAGGAAGGAACAGTTTTAATAAAAAATGGAAAGAGCGCTTTCAAACGTTAATATAACAGAAGTTTATAGACCTTGTAGTAAGTATAGACATTTTGATTTTTTCAACATAAACCACACTTTTTGGTCTAGATGGATTTAAAATATAGACAGTTAAGAAAGAGATGAGGGGTAAAAAATGGAAAGGAAAAGAATTTTTAGTCTATTACTTGTCGTTGCATTCGCTATTGGTGCAGGGGTACTTGGTTTTGTTGTTTCTAATGAACAAGCGGAAGCAACTCGTGCGAATGAATCTGAAAACTCAATGACTAAACAAGTTCAAGTTGATTTAAAAAATG
>JAITHN010000086.1 GCA_031279745.1 Streptococcaceae bacterium | reverse complement strand
TGAGGTTGAACAGCAAAGAGCGGAAGAAGTGAAGAGAGAAGATTTTATCAAAAAAATCGCTCCTCACGCTCAGTTACTTGGGCATTCTTATGGGATTTTTCCAAGTATTATTCTCGCTCAGGCATCCCTTGAAAGTGATTTTGGGCAGAGTGTTTTAGGAAAAAAATACAATAACCTTTTCGGTGTGAAGGGGTATGGAACACAGGAAAAAGTGAAACTTGAAACCAAGGAGTTTGTGAATGGAAAATGGACGACCGTCCATGCAGACTTTAGAGTCTATCCAAATTGGAATGCGTCGATTGATCAGCATATGCAGCTGTTCATCAACGGTGTAGACTGGAATCCTCAGCTCTATGCAAAAGTATTTGAGGCAACAACTTTCCAACAAGCAGCAGAGGAAGTTCAAAATGCGGGGTATGCGACAGATCCTGGTTACGCAAAAAAATTAATTCAGATGATAAAAGAATATCATTTGTACCGATATGATGACCGATAGGGGACGTAGAACTTTATGTAAGATTTATGCGCATCAACTCAAGCTAAACGGGATTGTACATAAACTCAATAAGGAACGTTAAGATTGTACTCGTCAGCAAGGAATTGTTGAGTGGGCAATCTTTTTTTGTCTATCGAAATGTCTAAGGAGTTGTGTTTTGTTTCAAGACACACATGTAGAAAATGAGTATACTTAAGGATGAGGTGAAAACATGAGTATTCAAAAAGAAAAAAGAGAACGCAATCCACTTTTGCGTAGACCAATTGTAAATCAAAATATTGTAGACTTTATGCGAGAAAGACAGAAACCCATACCAGGAAAACTTGGAGAGATCGTGGATGAAGGTAGGAGTCGGGATGTTCCGGTAATCCCACATGAAACAGCTGTTTTTCTTGATTTCTATCTAGGGCAGACAACCCCGAAACAAGTTTTGGAAATAGGGACGGCGATTGGATTTTCTTCGAGTCTAATGGCGAAGGCGATTGGAGAGTCTGGGCATGTGACGACCATTGAACGCTTTGATGTGATGGCCAATCATGCAAAAGAAACGTATGAAAAGCTTGGAAATCAAGAGAAAATCACGCTTTTGGAAGGAGAAGCAGCTGAGATTTTAAAGACGCTTGAAGCGGATACATATGACTTTGTCTTTATGGATTCAGCAAAATCCAAATACATCGTCTTTCTTCCTGAAATTCTTCGTGTGATGAAAAAAAATGCGGTGTTGATGATTGATGATATTTTTCAAGCGGGCGACATATTAAAACCCGTTACCGAAGTCGTACGCAATCAAAGGGCGATTCACCGTGGATTGAATAAATTCTTTGATTTTGTTCTTCCGCATCCAGAGTTAAAATCCACAATTTTACCTTTGGGAGACGGGGTCATTTTGATTGAAAAACAAGTCGATACCGTTGATTTGAGCACGCTTCAAGCGCTGGATGAAAAATATAGGACGGCGAAATAAATGGGAGAAAATTTGATTGTATTTGCCTTGCAAATGTTTCTAACAGGGATTCTTGCAGGAAGCGTTGGGGCGATTCTTGGCCTAGGTGGTGGGATTGTGGTGACGCCCATTCTCACCTTGCTCTTCCAAATCGATATAAAGTATGCGATTGGTGCAAGCATTATTGCGGTTATCGCCACGAGTTCTGGAAGTGCGATTTCCTACTTGAAAGATGATTTATTAAATATTCGTGTGGCAATGTTTTTGGAGATTTTTACAACTATCGGAGGGATTATAGGGGCACTGCTTGCCACCGTTTTTCATTCCACCCTTCTCTTTCTTCTTTATGGAGCACTCTTAACTTTCCAAGTGTTCAATATGTATAAAAAGCTTCAGGCTGGAGAAGAAGTTTTGAAGAAGATTCAACCGGATAAATTAGCAGAGAAATTAAACTTGAACCAGTCCTATGTTGAGAAAACGACAGGCGAAGAAATTGCCTATCAAGTGGAAAAAATCCCACAAGCTTCTGGAATCATGCTGGGTGCTGGGATTGCCAGCGGGTTATTAGGCATAGGAAGCGGAGCGTTTAAAGTGATGGCGATGGATGGGGTGATGAAAATGCCTTTAAAACCATCGAGTGCGACGAGCAATCTGATGATGGGCGTCACTGCTGCAGCAAGTGCGGTCGTTTATTTTTTTCAAGGGGTGATTCATCCGCTTATCGCCGTTCCGCTAGCTCTTGGGATTGTCGTCGGGGCAATGATTGGAAGTAAGGTGATGCCTAAACTTCCTTCAAGGACGCTACGCTTGATATTCATTCCTGTTTTAAGTCTAATCGCTATACAGATGTTGCTCCGAGGCTTGGGGGTGTTGAGTTGAAAGAAGAAACGGAAAAAATCGATGTTGCCTCACCAATTGGTGGTGCTGGGTTAAATCGTGAGGGAAAAGAAAAAAATGATGTTGCCTCACCAATTGCCACGTCTGAGTTGAAAGAAGAAACGGGAAAAATCGATATTTCCTCACCAGTTGTTGGTGCCGGGTTAAATCGTGAGGGAACGGAAAAAAATGATGTTGCCTCACCAATTGGTGGTGCTAAGATAAAAGAAGAAACAGGAAAAATCGATATTGCTTCACCAATTGGTGGTGCTGGGTTAAATCGTGAGGGAACGGAAAAAAATGATGTTGCCTCACCATTTGGTGGTGCTAAGATAAAAGAAGAAACAGGAAAAATCGATATTGCCTCAAGAGTTAGCGTGACAGGGTTAAAAGAAGAAACGGAAAAAATTGAACGACTCATCGGAAAAATTCTTCGCATCGGTGTTGGCATAAGTAGTGGGGTGATGATCTTTGGATTTCTACTTTTTCTCATTTTTGGAAAAAGTGGATATTCTTAAAACATCTTCCCTACCGGCTTCACAAGCATTTTATATGGTGTTATAGAATTAAAACCATTTGCCATTCTCATGCTCGGACTATTTCTATTAATCCTTACTCCAGTGTTAAGAGTTGTGTCCTCGATTTTTGCATTTGCGGTTGAGAAAGATTTTCTCTATATGAGAATCACGATGTTCGTGTTATTTATTCTTGTGATTGCGGTCATTATTGGCGCCATTTAAATCAAACTTAAATGTGGAGACACACTTTTGATTTTTTGCGTAGGCCTGCTTTGAGTAAAATAACGTTGAGGGATAGACAAACACGTGCTAAAGGTGGTGGATGAAATGCAAAAAACAATTGAACAAGATTTGGTGGACTTCTGGCAAGGGATTTCAGAGGTTGAACTATATAGTGATCAAGTGAATCTTCATGGTGTGGAGCTCATAGAATTTCAAAAGAACGAAGATTTTTTTTCGAATATGGAGGCGGACGAACAAGAGACGCTCTCGACATTAATTTTTCGTTTGGATGAATTTAATCAAGCAGTGTCCGCATTTACGTCTAAATGTCCTGATTTTCGAGCCATCTATTTAGCGAAAAAAGAATTTCCAGAGAAACGAAATGACCTTATGATTCGATTTTCGGAGAGTGTGGAAGAAATTCGTGATATGGCGTCAAGTCTGTTTGAGGAAGGAGAGAAACATCTCCTCATCAGTCAAGAACACTTTGAAGAATTGTTTTATGAAACGGTTGAATTAGGGAATGGCTACTTGGAAAAAATCAAACGCAAACAAGCGAAATACGAGTACACTACCCTGAAAAACTATATTTCCGAAGAAGAAGCCTTACAAAAGTTTGACTATGAACATATCAAGAAACACTCCATGGCAAGGCTCGATTTTTTAGGGGAGCATTGGTATCCAAAATATGTATTTTATTTATATGATGAGTAGCTATAGAGTCGTTCGGGGAGAGCGTTAGAATGAGTGCTCAACAAAAGCTCAATAGGGGAGCAGCATTATGCCCAACAAACGCACGATTGGGGAGCAGTATTATACGTATTGATCAATAAACACACAGTAGGGGAGCAGCATTATGCGTATTGCTCAATAAACGCACAATAGGTGGCGGCATTAAACGTATTGCTCAACAAACACGCAACAGGGGAGCAGCATTATGCGTGGCGAAATCACAAGAAAGGTGTACCTAGCGGTGCACCTTTTTTATGCTTATATTGTTAAAAGTTTGGGGAGACAAGGCAGTTTGTGACACTGATGTCGCATTTTTTACAATCCTTACACAAATGCTGTAGTAGAAGCGTAACTTTTGCCGTGTTTGTCGCATTTTTTACCAGGTTGTCACAGATACTGTTGAAGAAGTATAACTTTAGCCACATACGTGGCATTTTTTACATACTCACCACTAACTTTGTTCTTACGTAAAAACTTTTGCTGCGGATGTGGCATTTTTTACATGTTTGGAATAAAGGTTGTGGAGGAAGTGTAACTTTTGCCACATTCGTGGCATTTTTTACATGTTCAGCATAAAGGGTGTGGCTGATGTGTAAATTTCTCCACATTCGTGGCATTTTTTACATGTTCGCCTTAACGATTGTGGCAGATGTGTAACTTTTGCCACGGTTTGTGAGTTGGTCCTGTTTTTTTCACAAAAAAAAAAGCGCATCCTATGATTCATCAAATTAGAATTGGGATCTGGCGGATAAAATTAGTTCCTTATCTTGAATCAGGGCAACACAAATAGCCGACCCTTGGATCGAATTTTTTTGGCTTATATGTCTATACAAACGAAAATAATGGCGGAAGTTTTTGAGTGAAGTTCTTTGTTTTCCATCCTCTCCGCTTAAAAAGGAGACCCTGAACCAAGCGAAGCGCTCCTTCCCAATTTTGCTTAGTGATCTTTAAAACCGTGATTCCACGGCTTGCGTAGAAGTTGTCCTTGTCGCAATCGCGCAAAAAAGTCTCACCTTCCCCGTGGTACCCACCTTGGTACTCGATCGCGACTCGCTCCCTCGGCCAGAAAAAATCGGGTTTCACGCGCGAATAGGTTAATTGAATCCCTAGAAGTTTCTTTTCGGCATAAGTCATGGGAATTGCTGGATTTACCAGAGTTCTTGGAAGGTGGAGCTCGTT
>JAITHN010000074.1 GCA_031279745.1 Streptococcaceae bacterium | reverse complement strand
CATTTTGTCGCAGGTTCAAACGGTGAATGCTGACCAAGTTCAAGGGACGACTGTGAACTCTATTGTCGAGCAATACGGGCAGAGAGCGAGAAGCGTTGCAAACGAAGCGGGATTATATGCTTCTGTAATGGTGGCTCAAGCACTACTTGAAAGTGGTTGGGGGACAAGTGGGCTTGCTCAAGCGCCTTACAATAATTTATTTGGGATTAAGGGCAGCTTCAACGGGCAGAGCGTGACCTTGCCTACTATGGAATACATCAATAAAAAATGGGTGAAGGTAAATGCAAAATTTCGCAAATACCCAAGCATTCGTGAGAGTTTCCAAGACAATGCGAATTTGCTTACGGTTTCTATGGGGCATTTTTACTACGGGGCATGGAAGGCAAATGCAAAAACCTATCATGAGGCAACGAAATGGCTTCAAGGGCGCTATGCAACAGATCCAACGTATGCATCAAAACTCGATAAGATTATCAATGATTTCCAACTGACTCGTTTTGATAGTGCAGGAGCACCAGGAACACAAGAAGTACGAATTCATACGGTTCAAGCGACGGACTATTTGGCTCTTCTGGCTCAAAAATACAATACAACGATTCCTAACATCAAAAAGTGGAACAATATTAAGGGAGACACCATCTATATTGGACAACGTTTGATTGTGAGTGAACCTGTGAAGAGCGCGCCTGTTAAACAGGAGGCAATCATTGAAACGAAGACAGTGGTAGAGACCAAAGTCGTGAATCAATATTATACGGTTCAATCTGGGGATAGTTTATGGGTCATTGGTCAAAAACATTCTGTTGGGGTAAATGAGATTAAAGAAAACAATAAACTCAAATCCGATTTGATTTATGTTGGGCAGAAACTTCTTGTGAAAAAAGCCGTGAAAAAGACCACTAAAAAGGTGGAAGTTAGAAAAGTTGAGAAAGCGAAACCAGTAACGAAGACGGTTCAGAAAAAAGTAGAAGTGAAAACTCAACCTGCTAAAGACGTGCTTTATACTGTGAAAGTAGGAGACAGCGTATGGGGAATTGCAAATAGCAATAAAATCTCGATGAACGACTTGGTGCGCTGGAATAAACTAAAAGATAATTTTATCTATCCTGGCCAAAAATTAATCGTGAAGAAGGCTTCAACTCCGAAAGTTGCAACTCCGAAGCCGGCAACTCCAAAGTCGTCAACTTCATCAAAAACTGCAACGAAAAAAGTAGCGTCAAAGAAAACAACCTCTTCGGAAAACGATCGCAAAATAACAGTAAAATCTGGAGACACTCTTTGGGGGATTTCACAAGTTTATGGTACAACCGTGCAACAGCTTAAAGAAAAGAATGGTCTCTCTTCAACAGTTATTTATGTCGGTCAAAGTTTAAGTGTATAATCCAAGCAAACATACAGTAGACTGCGGGAAAATTTCTCGTAGTCTTTTCTTGAATAAAAGGGCGAATTTTGATTAAATGAATTTAGCGACAAATGGGGAAACAACCAAACAGTGAATTTAGGATAGTGGAAACTAAATGCGTTTGAACCATACCACGCGAAATGTCCAATGGAAACATTGGCGAAGCAAGGCGTTAACTGCAAATGAGTCGGTCCGAGGACTGAGAACTTTAGGTGGAACCACGTGTTTGACGTCCTAAGCTTCGTTGTTTGCGATGCTTATTTTTTTTACTATGAGGAGGATTTTATGAAAATTACATTTCCAGATGGAGCGGTAAGAGAGTACGAAGCGGGTCTTACCACTTATGAGATTGCGCATTCGATTTCGCCTGGCCTTGCGAAGAAGGCGCTAGCGGGGAAAGTGGACGGTAAATTAATCGATGTGACTACTGCTATAGAAAGTGACACGACTCTTGAAATCGTAACACCTGATCATGAAGACGCACTGCCGATTTTACGACATTCTGCGGCTCACTTGATGGCACAAGCCATTCGGAGACTGTATCCAGCGGTCCGTTTAGGTGTAGGACCTGCTATCGAAGGTGGATTTTATTATGATACGGATAATGAATCGGGACAAGTGCCTGAGGAAGATCTTCCAAGAATCGAAGAAGAGATGATGAAAATCGTTAAAGAAAACTTCCCTTCTATCCGCAAGGAAGTCACAATTGCTGAAGCGCGTGAAATTTTTGCCAATGATCCATTCAAACTCGAATTGATTGAAGAACATTCAGAAGATGAGGGCGGATTAACCATTTATTCACAAGGGGAGTATACAGATCTCTGTCGTGGGCCTCACGTTCCGACAACTGGACGCATTCAAATCTTTAAACTTCTAAACGTAGCGGGTGCTTACTGGCGTGGAGACAGCAACAACCATATGATGCAGCGTATTTATGGGACGGCTTTCTTTGACAAAAAAGAATTGAAAGCTCATTTGCAAATGTTGGAAGAAAGAAAAGAAAGAGACCATCGTAAACTCGGAAAAGAGTTAGATTTGTTTATGGTGAGTCAAGAAGTAGGAAGTGGTCTTCCGTTTTGGCTGCCAAATGGTGCAACGATTCGCCGTACGATTGAACGCTATATTACGGATAAAGAACTTTCATTGGGTTACCAACATGTGTACACGCCGATTATGGCAGACGTGAACCTCTATAAAACGAGTGGCCACTGGGAACATTATCATGAGGATATGTTCCCGCCAATGGACATGGGAGACGGGGAACAATTGGTATTAAGACCGATGAACTGCCCGCATCATATGATGGTCTATAAAAATGACATTCGCTCGTATCGTGATTTGCCTATTCGTATTGCAGAACTTGGAATGATGCATCGTTATGAAAAATCTGGAGCATTGAGCGGATTGCAACGGGTACGTGAAATGACATTGAATGATGGGCACACATTTGTTCGTCCAGACCAAATTAAAGATGAATTCAAACGTACGCTTGAGTTAATGATGGCGGTTTACGAGGATTTCAAGATTACAGACTATCGTTTCCGTTTAAGCTATCGTGATCCAGAAGATACGCATAAATATTATGATGATGACGCAATGTGGGAAAATGCTCAAACCATGCTAAAAGCAGCGCTTGATGAGTTGGGGTTGGCATACTTTGAGGCAGAAGGGGAAGCGGCATTCTACGGGCCAAAACTTGATGTTCAAGTGAAGACGGCGCTTGGAAATGAAGAGACATTATCAACCATCCAACTCGACTTCTTGCTTCCAGAGCGCTTTAATCTAACTTATGTGGGAGAAGATGGAGAAAACAATCGCCGTCCAGTTGTGATTCATAGAGGGATTGTTTCAACAATGGAGCGTTTTGTTGCCTACTTGACAGAAATCCATAAAGGAGCTTTTCCTATTTGGCTTTCTCCTGTTCAAGCAACTCTCATCCCTGTATCCATTGATGCACACGCGGATTATGCTTATGAATTAAAAAACAAGCTCGAAGTGCATGGCTTACGTGTTAAAGTAGATATGCGTAATGAAAAGATGGGCTATAAAATTCGTGAAAGTCAAACGAAGAAAATTCCATATCAGGTCGTTGTTGGAGATAAAGAAGTAGAAGAAAATACTGTGACTGTTCGTCGCTATGGTTCAAAAGAAACTGCGACGTACACAAGCGAAGAATTTGTACAAAGTTTTGTAGAAGCGGTAAAAAATCACCAATAGTAACAAAGATTTACCTACCGTACAAAAGCACCATTGTACCTAAACTGCCCGATTGCATATGCACCGGGCAGTTTTTTGTGTATACAAGCCTTCACGTCTCTTTTCTTTTTATCGGAAAATGCTTTATAATAGAAAAAGAGAAATCCGAAGGGAGATTACTGTGTTCAATTTATTTTCGAAGAGAGAATTGAAGAAAAAAGCTGTTTCGGAAGGGAAGAAAATCAATAGAAGTCATATTCCCTTGCGGTTAAATATATTGTTTTTAATTGTTTTTATTTTATTCATTTTACTGCTCGTCAAATTATCCACAATGCAGATTTTAAATGAAAGTTTCTACGTTTCAAAACTAAACGAATCGAGTAAAACGATCGTCAAAACTGCTTCTGCTAGGGGGATGATCTATGATGCGAAGGGACGTGTTGTCGTATCAAACATAGGCTCTCCCTCCATCACCTATACACGTGGGCAAAATATCTCTTCTGAGGATATGCGAGAGACAGCGTTGAAATTGGTAAGCTTAATTAAAATCGACCCGTCAAATCTAACAGAACGAGATCGCATAGACTTTTTCTTAGCAAGCCGCAAAAACTACCTAAAGGTTTATGACAGACTGTCAGAGTTTGATAAAAAGGATAATTTAGGGAATGCCAAGCCTGAAAGTGAAATCTATGCTGCAGCGGTAAAAAATGTGACAAAAGCTGAGATGAATCAATATGGTGAGAATGGAAAACGTGCAGCGTTTGTTTATAAAAAAATGAACGGTGCTGCGCAATTTAATACGGTCGCCATTTCTACTCAAGAATTATCAAAAGAAGAAATCGCAAAAGTTGGGGAGAATGAAGCTGATTTATC
This sequence comes from Streptococcaceae bacterium, assembly GCA_031279745.1. Taxonomy (GTDB): domain Bacteria; phylum Bacillota; class Bacilli; order Lactobacillales; family Streptococcaceae; genus Pilibacter. The sequence continues at coordinate 4,448 of JAITHN010000074.1, read as the reverse complement.
TGGTATTGGAACAGGAACAAGTTGGGAAAGAAAGTATTCCAATACTGGAGAAATTCGCCCACTTCTTGGAAAGGTATCGACAGAGCAACAAGGTCTTCCTGAAGAAAAACTAGACGATTATTTGAAAAAAGGATATGAGCGAAACGACCGCGTGGGGACAAGTTATCTTGAAGAACAATATGAAGAATATCTTCATGGAAAGCCTAGCCAATCTGAAGTTGTGATGAACAATCAAGGTGAGATTGTGAAGCAAGAGGTCATCAAACAGGGAAGTCAAGGAGACAATGTGAAGATGACCATCGACCTAGAGTTTCAAAAAGGGGTCGACAAGATTATGAAAAAATATTTTGATCAAGCCCTAAAGCAAGGACGTGCTCAGTATTCTGAAGGTGCATTTGCCGTCGTCATGAATCCTAATACGGGCGGAGTGTTGGCAATGTCTGGAATTCTAAGAGATGTTACAACGGGAGAAATCAACCCCTATATTTTAGGGACTTTCCAAGCCCAAACGGAACCAGGGTCTGTAGTGAAAGGGGCAACGATTACAGCTGGGTATGAGACGGGCGTCATCAAAGGAAATGATACCATTCTAGATACACCGATTAAGCTTCAAGGAACACCGCAGAAAGCCTCAGTCTTCAACCCGACTGGAGCGAATAATATGTATTTGACGGCAAAACAAGCGCTTGAATACTCTTCCAATGACTATATGATGAAATTGGTTATTAAAATGCTCGGTCAGGAATATTTTCCAAACATGGTCCTTAATTACGACAAGCGAGAAGAGGTTTATAAAGCACTTCGTCAAGCTTATGCACAATATGGATTGGGTGTAAAAACTGGGCTGGATCTGCCACAAGAGTCTTCTGGGCAGGTGAATAAGGATATGAATACGGAGTCGATTATGGGGAAATTGCTCGACTTGTCCTTTGGGCAGTATGATACCTATACAGCACTTCAATTAGCGGATTATGTTTCTACGGTTGCGAATGGTGGAAAACGCTATATTCCACATGTTGTTGAAGGGATTTATGGAAATAATGAGTCGGGAGGACTTGGGAAATTAGTCAAAAAAATTGAACCTAAGGTGGGGAATACCATACCGATTTCGAAAAATCAGATGTCTATTATTCAAGATGGATTTTATGATGTCGTTCATGGTACGGGCGCCTTTACAACGGGAACACCGATGCAAAATGCAGACATAAGTATTTCTGCCAAAACAGGGACTGCCGAAGTGAACGCTTATGGAAAAGATCTGGTCAATTCAAACGTGGTCGCCTATGCGCCAAGTGATAAACCAAAAGTTGCATTGAGTGTAGTCTTCCCGCATTTGAAAGACTATAAAGGAATGCAAAATATGAATGCGACAAAAGAAATTGTGAATTTATACAATAAAATGTACTTGAAAAAGTAAGCTTGTTACTTTTTTGTCTACCGTATGGTATGATGAATAAGAGATTAGATGGAGAGGGAATATTATGAAAACAGCTATTTTAACATTATTGTTGATTCTTTCATTTTTGATTGTAATTACAATACTTTTACAACCAAGCAAACAAAACTCAGCTGCAAGTGCCTTTACTGGTGGAGCAGATCAATTATTTGGGAAACAAAAAGCACGTGGGTTTGAAGCGATTATGCAAAGAACAACTGCCGTTCTCGGTGGGATTTGGCTATTGCTCGCCTTCTTATTGATGTTGTTCAACGCAAAATAAAACGGCAAACGTTTCTGAGTTGTGAAGCTTAGAAACGTTTTTTTCTGAAAAAAATTGAGAAAGTGCTAGCCTATGTACACGGATGGGGGAGAAAATTGGAAGAAAAGATACTTAAATTTCTTCAAACAGTCAACAAGCGGTTGACGATGGAGGAATTGGCAAATGGATTAGAATTGAATAGTGCTGAGCAGTTTAAAGAAGTCGTTCGAAAGGTTGCAGAACTTGAGAGAAGTGGAAAAATTACCTTTAATAAAAAAGGGAAACTCTCATTGACGGCTCCGGCTGTTTTGGTAGAAGGCATTTTCCGAGCACATGAGAAGGGATTTGGCTTTGTCACCATCGATCAGGAAGAAGCCGATGTGTTTATTCCTGTTGGAAAAACGAATTTTGCGCTCGATGGAGATAGGGTTTTGGTGGACATCACAAAACCTGCCCGTCCTTTTGGAGACTTGGGAGCAGAAGGGGAGATTGTTGAGGTCATTAGTCGCGCTCTCACCCGTATGGTAGGGGTTTTTCATGCCTATGAGGATGCAAAAGTAAAAGAGACCGACCTGTTCGGGACCATCCAACCTAAGGGGAAGAAGATTTCTAAATATACGCTCTATGTCGCAGCAATGGGGATTCGCCCGACAGAAGGAGAAGTCGTTATTGCGGAAATTACGCATTACCCTAACTCTGATTATCCGACAATGCTGGAGGGTGTTGTAAAGCAGACGATTGGTCACGTGAATGATCCTGGTATGGATATCTTGGAAGTCATTCATTCTCATGGCATTCCAGTAGAATTTCCGGAAGAAGTCCAACTTGCAGCGAACAAAGTGCCGGATGAAATTGATTTAACGAAAATCAAGGGAAGAAAAGACCTGAGAGACCAGGTGATTGTGACCATTGATGGAAGCGATGCAAAAGATTTGGATGATGCCGTAACAGTATGGGTAAAGGATAACGGAAATTATCATCTCGGTGTACATATTGCGGATGTAAGCTACTATGTGACGGAAAATTCCCCGATTGATGTGGAAGCAGCAGAACGTGGTACGAGTGTGTATTTGACCGACCGCGTGATTCCCATGATTCCACACCGTTTATCGAATGGAATCTGTTCTTTAAATCCAAAAGTCCCACGTTTCACAATGAGTTGTGAAATGGAGATCAATCTTGAAGGAAAAGTGGTTGATTATGAAATTTTTCCTTCTATCATTCAAACGACAGAGCGCATGACCTATGATAGCGTCAATAAAATCCTTGAAGATGACGATGAGGATGAAAAGGCATTTTATTCGAATTTGGTTGACATGTTTGGGAAGATGAAAGACTTGCACCAACTGCTAGAATCCATGCGGACAAAACGCGGGGCAATCAGTTTTGAAGATCATGAAGCAAAAGTTATTGTTGATGAAACGGGAAAACCGCTAGAAATCATCGGGCGAACTCGCCAAATTGGAGAGAGGTTGATTGAAAGTTTCATGCTTATCGCCAATGAAACAGTTGCACAGCATTTTTCAAATGCGGATTTACCCTTCATTTATCGTGTGCATGAGCATCCGAAATCTGAGAAATTGCAACGATTCTTTGATTTTGCTTCAGCAATAGGAGTGTCTATCACAGGAAGTGCTGAAAAGTTTGAGTCGACTGATTTGCAAAACGTCCTGAAGCAAATCGAGGGCACTCCAGAAGAAATGGTTGTGAATATGATGCTTCTTCGAAGCATGCAACAAGCAAGATATTCAGAATACAATTACGGGCATTACGGTTTGGGAGCAGAATACTACACGCATTTCACCTCACCGATTCGCCGCTATCCTGATTTGATGGTGCACCGCTTGATTCGAGAGTACCATGAAAGTACGGAAGAAAAACGGCAAGAAAAATGGGAGCTATTACTTCCAGATATTGCGACTCATGCATCTCAAATGGAGAGAAGGGCAGTCGACTGTGAACGCGAAGTGGACAGCATGAAGAAAGCAGAATACATGCAAATCCATCTTGGCGAGGAGTTTGAAGGGGTTATTTCAAGCGTGGCAAAATTCGGATTTTTCGTGGAATTGCCGAATACGATTGAAGGATTGATTCATATCTCAACACTTGAGAAAGATTATTACAACTATTTGGAAAAACATTTGGCACTCGTTGGTGAGAGAAGTGGGCAAGTCTTTAAAATTGGTCAGAAAGTGACTGTAAAAGTGATGAAGGCGGATCCTGAGACCAAAGAGATTGATTTCAAACTGATTGATGCAGAAGAAGTTCCGAGAATAGAAACGTCTTCTAAGCGTCATGGCAAGCGATCTAGAGGAAAAAAAGAAACCCGTCCTTCCAAGCGAAAACAAACATCAGGAACGGGAACGAAAAAGAAACAAGGGAATTCTCACGAGTGGGATTCAAAAGGAAGTCAGGGTTCTGGTTCCAATGGAAGAAGGAAGAGTTCTAAGAAATCGAATAAATCTAAGAATTCTCCGCAACCTTTTTATAAGAAAGTTGCGAAAAAGAAAAAAAGAAAGGGCTGATTCATTTGCCAAAAGGTGAGGGGAAGGTTGTCGCTCAAAATAAGAAGGCGCGACATGACTATACAATTCTTGATACGATTGAAGCAGGGATTGTATTAAAAGGAACAGAAATAAAATCCATCCGTCAAGGAAGAATCAATTTAAAAGATGGATATGCGAGAATCAATAAGGGGGAGTTGTATTTGTGGAACGTCCACATTTCCCCCTATGAGCAGGGGAATATTTA
>JAITHN010000058.1 GCA_031279745.1 Streptococcaceae bacterium | reverse complement strand
GTTTGCGTGGTCTAATCACGGTTTTCCTGGTTTATTTCACGGATTTATACGAAATATATCCTATGAATTTGTGATGGTAGCTACATTTGTAAAATTTTCCTGCATCTGTTGAAACGACTTCGCTCAGCTGGAGTTTCTTTTTATAGTAGGTTTTCACTAAATGCATGGTTTTAGTTTTATTCCCCTTGAATGGAGGGGTTTGGCTGAGTTTTCCTTTTTTTGTAACCACTTTTTTAGAAATCTTTACGGTTTTTTTATTTTTCAAATGACTGTGGATGGTTATTTTTGCTAGTTTGATTTTACTAAAATGTCCTTTGCTATCTCTTGTGCGAACTTTCAAGAGAGTGGTACTTTTCAACGTAAATTTTTTCTTGTAGGTGGTCCATTTTTTCCCTTGATTTACTGAATATTGTATACTTCCAGTTTGTTTTTTAGGGAGAGTTAATTTTATTTCTTTCCAACCGTTCAATACTTTTTTATCGAACACTTTTACGATCGGTTGTGCAACCACTTGCTTTTTGGAAACAGCTCCTGGTTTTGCACTTGGAACTGTTCCAGGTTTTCCATTTGGAACTGCGGCTGGTTTTGCACTTGGAACAGCAGCTGGTTTTGTTGTCACTACTTGAACATTAGTTTTCAACGTTTCGCCGACTTGACCTAGATCATCCTTCACTCTTGAATAAAAAGTGAGTGATTTTGTTAGATTAACTGGTTTCGTATAGGTTGCCCAAGTTTTCCCAGCGTCGGTAGAATATTGAAGATGGCTCACTTCTTTTAAAAGTAGATTCGCATTCGCTTCAAACGACAATGAAACCGAAGACGTCTGATTTTTCTCTTTGACAACATTTGCTTTCGATTTTAGCGCTTCATGGAATACATTTTTCACTGTATGGGTCACAACAGGACTTTCATTTCCATATCGGTCGAGGGATTTAAAGTACACATTTACATTTGCTCCACAAATGATTCCATTCTCTGGCATTTGTGTGAAATGTACCCCGTCAAATGAGTAAAGTGAAGTAGCCCCGGCTTCTTGGGAAGTTTTTAATATTACCGCCTTCGTCGTCGCCTTATTTGTATTTTGGGTAATTATCGGTTTTGCTGCTGGGCTTGTTTTGGAATGGACGATGATAACTTTATTCGCTTCTGCCCCTGTTCGTGAAAATAAAGCGAGATTATAGCTTGTTTGGCATTCACTTCCGTCTACATGTTGTTGAACTTGAATCGGAAGATTTACTTCTTTTTCGTGAGTCTCCTCTTGTTTTGCAAATTCCCCGTAATCCCTTTCCTCAAAAACATTTCTACTATTCAATCGTAGGCGCAAACCTTCAAAGTTGTTGGAAGTTAGTCCAACATTGAAGTCCAATTCTTTTTTATTCGTATACAATTCATACGTATCGATATCCGTTTGGCTCGCGTCTTTGTTTTTTAAGACCATCTTCGTCTTATTAAAATTCCATTGGAGGACTAATGAGCTTCTTACGACCGAACCATCCCACCGTGTCGCTTCAAATGGAATACATCTGAATTCCTTTTCTGGAATATTTCCAGGTTCCCCTACAGGTAATTCATAATTATAATGTCGATCAAGTTTTGCAAGAGACTCTCCGTCAATCAACTGTGATAAGTCCACATTGTTTCTAGGATCGTCGTATTCGTTGTAGAGTGGAGAAGCATCTAAGTCATTGTGATATCCAAGGATTTTTAAGGATTTATATTCACTAGGACGAAGGACTACTTTCACGGTGTACGTTCCTTTTTCAAAATTGAAATACTGTTCATGTTTATCCATGCTCACATTTGCTCCTAGCTGAGCGCCTATATTTTCAAAATTTGGAAATGTCTTATCATGGTTGGTATATGCACTAAAGAATATATCTTTTGCGACTTGGTCTTCTCCATTTTCCCCCTTATGATAACTTTTTGCAGAGAGGCAGTTTAGACCTTCCGCCAAATCAAATTCAGGATAGTTTACCTCATCAGCGCTCGCATTGAAGAAGTGATTCCCATCACCTTCACCCTCCAAGTCTGCATTATAAAACGTTACATTATTGTTCTTTCCTGCTAAGAACGGGAGAACTACTGAAGGTGAGTCCACTTCTGTATAGAATGCCGCTTTTTTCTCACGAATATTTTCAGGATCATCCGGATATGAATATCTTTGTGGGTTGAGCACGATAAACCTTGCATCTGCTTCTTCACAAATGCGGTTCACGGAAGAAAAGACCACTTTATTTTTTGCAACATCCTCAACTACCACCGAATAATTATTTCCAACATCGCTGTCCTTGACTGGTAATACCACTTCGTAAGATTCGGCACGAATAACATCAGGAGATTTTCCATTAAAGCGTAGATTGCCGGGTTTAGCGTAATATCCTGTTAAATGCAAACCATAGTTTGTCTGAATCGCGCCTTCCCGTTGTCTTCTTTCGAATTTATTATAAAGCGGAATCTCGTTTTTATTCACATCAAGTTTCTTACTCGCCTGAACAACTAAGTTCTTGAATGGAATTTCGTGATCTTTTTTTAGATCAATCGAAAGGGCATCAGGATCAAGATCAACATAATCGTCCTTAGATGTGATGTTTTGAGCACGATCCATTACCGCAAGGGTTATTTTGTTTTTTCCATCATAAAACGCGTTCACTTGCTCATCTGTTAACGTTAAATCCAATTCCCTAGATTGTGAAACTTCTTCTATTGTTGTCACAACACTCGCTCCATTAACAGACAACAAGATGGGCGTGACTTCATTAAATCCAGTGAATTCATCCGATACTTTTGCTTTAACATGATAAACCCTTTTATTATTTTTTATCTCTGAATAGTAATTCAAATCAGTCATCTTAGGGCCTTTTGTATCTAGTTGGATATTAAACGTGTCAACCTGAGGTCTTGCGCTTGGGCCTGCATTTGTGGATTCAATCTGAAACTTGTAATTCCCATCTGGAGCTCTTAAATCAGTCGATGTGACAGACTTATATTCAAAATCTATATTATCCTTATCAAAATCGTCTGAACACGGAGATGCACCGTCCCATAATAATCCAGGACTACTGAAAAAAGTGTAATTCCCAATATGAAAATCATAATGGCTTTTTCTCACTCCATTTGTTTCAAACAACGTAGTGACAAGCTGGTTTTTATCATTTAAAATTTTCGCTTTTAAACTCGTTAATCCTCTCCTTAAACTCAAAATTGGGAAAACAAGGTCGCCGTTTCCATCTCTGTTTGGGGAAATCGCAATCCCTTGTGGGTCAATAATCGGACATTCATACTTATCCTCACTCGCCCCCATAAGACCTAAAAAGTTCTTTCCATCAGAAAAGTAAGTTCCAATATTATTATCTTCTCCAAACGATTTTGCTCCGAGATCCGTTTTCGGCGGTTCGATATTTCTTCCACTACTATAGTCACCGAAGTATCCCATAAATGGGGCTTGAATTTTCAGACCGTCATCGCTGGTATAGGAGATAAATCCTTCTGCAAAAGAGTTGATGGATAGGTCACCCACGTTAACTGTGATGGTATCCGTAACGCTTTGATGTGGTGGGATGGTCAAATCCTTCTGTTTGTTTGTAATTTCAGAAGTCGGAACCTGTACCTCTTCTAGCGTCTTACTGTCCAGTCTTTTTTCAGTGAATACTTTTTTATTTGGGTCGAAGTGGTAGGTCTCTTCCTTATCCGTTAAGTTTTGTATTTTCACCAACAAGTCAAATTGATGTCCAACTTCTTTTTCAGCAAAACTACCATTGCCGTCAGTTTCGTCTAATAATACTGCTTCTGCTTTTAACGCATTTTCAACTTGCACAAGGCCAGCGCCTTGTTTTCTTGGTGAAACAATCACTTCTTTTCCATCTTTATTTTGTTTCGTAATTATTTTAGCATTGTTCATCAGTACCGCTTTTGCCAGTTGGTAAAAATGTTTTCCAGTTGTTGCAGGATATTTTTCCTTAAGCTGTTTGGTAAGGATTGCCATCGCCCCACTTACCGCTGGCGTAGCCATGCTTGTCCCTGACTCGATTGCATACTTATTGTCATTCATTGTGCTTAAAATATTCCCACCTGGAGCGGTAATTTCTGGTTTTAACTCAAGACTTGGAGATGGACCCCATGACGAGAACTCGCTCATCTCTGGCATATCGTTTGTACTTTCAACTACAGAGTAACAATACTCTTTTGAGATCGAGCAAACATTATTTTCATCTTTCAATTCATGAGAAATATCCTTAAAACCTGCTTTAGAGATATAAACCGTAGGTAAATCTAAACCTGAAACTGTAACTCCATTCGGAATTTCCGTTTCATCATCTGAATTGTTTACAATAAGAATACCGATTGCACCATGTTTTTTAGCAATACTTGCTTTATCAACAAATGCTTGTCCTCCACCGCGAGAAACAATGACAACCTTACCTTTTACATCTACACCAGAATAATCTTCCTGTACACCTATTTTTGGGTAGATGGAATCCTCAGCTAATGGCAGAGCGACCAATCCAACTTGGTCAAGTCCCTCGAAGCCTAATGAGATTGTCGATTTCACAGTCGGTAAACTTTTTCCATTGATGGTAAAATCTGATTTAGTTAGTCGAGTCGCTTGGTTTTCACAACTCGCCACTGTAAGTCCCTCCATAGAAACTCCTGGGCTACCGAGCGTACCATCTTCTTCTTGATTCCAAAATGAATCGTCATTGTCATTACTAAACGCAGAAAGTCTACCATCATTTCCCGCAGCTATAACAGGGATCACTCCTTGGTCACTTGCAGCACGAATGGCTTGGATGAGGAACGAATTTGACTCTAATTCCGATGATGATCCTAAGCTTAAGTTTAAAACATCTGCCCCGAGACTTACTGAATCTTCAACAGCTTTAATAATGGCATCATCGACCATTTCCCCACGCGCATCGTCATTCGCAATTTGCATGGCAATCACCTGTGCTTTTGGTGCAACGCCTTGGACAAAACTTCCAAGCTTCTCTTCTTCGCTTGTCCCTTCACCATTGGCAGCCATTATTCCGGCAACGTGCATTCCGTGATCGTTATCTCCTTTGACATCATTTTCGCCTACCCCATAACTAAAGGCGAAAGGAATCTTGGAATTCACGTAGGTTCCCCGTTTATTTGACAAAATGAATTTTTGAACGTCAGCTTGTTTTAATTTCGTTGTGGAATCATCTAATGGATGGAAGTCTTTATTGTGGATGTCGAATCCAGTATCAATATCTGCAATGACTGTCCCTTCTCCACCATTTCCTCCTATCGAGTAATCTTCCCAAACTTTCTTCGCTTGAAGAATTTCATTTGTTGAATACTCAGTAGGTTTAAATAGAGTTGCAACCTCAACATTGCTCACCCCTTGAAGTGCTCTGATTTTGTCGATGTCTCCGACTTTACACTCAATTGAAAATCCGTTGACTAGATACCCGAACTCTTCAATAACTTTCTTTTTGGTAATCCCTTCCACTTGGTGTTGTATCGATTCTTGACTCTCGATGACTTCCTGCTCTCCTTGTTTAATCGCATTAATGGTTTCCACCGTTCCGTCTGGGGCGGGGGTTTCGTCAACTGCTGGTTTCTCGCTCAAATGGACAATCACCCGAACGTTTTCTTCCAAATTAGCATTCAGCGAGAAAGGAGAATCATCATTTAATGCCTGATTTTGACGTAATTGTTGAGCAATTGCCTTTTCAGCCAATTTTCCAAAGCCTTGCATTTCTTTTTGATACGCATCTTTCAGCAACTCTTCAGCAGTTTTGTTTGATGGATCTGTTGATTGAAGAACGGTTGTCGGTGCATCCGCGAATGTTACTGATGTTAATGGTAGGAAATTAGACGCCAACAAGACACTCGTAATAAATTTTATCGATTTTTTTTTCATAGGTTCCCCTTTTATTTCTACCTAAGCTTTTAAATTTGATTTCAGCGCTAAGATAAATCCATCTTTCACATGGAAGAAAATTTCTCCTTTAGATGAAATTAGAAGTTTATCCGAATGCACGGTTTTCCCTTTCGGTATTTTTCGTGCTATTTTTGATTTTGTCGTTTTATTGTAAACAGCAATCTTTCGTTTTGTTTTTTCCGTTTTTTTCAGAGTCAGATAATAATGACTAGGCTGTTGAATCGTAACTACTTTCTTTTTCTCATAGCGGATATAGCCGTTTGAAACTTGCAAATAGTTTTTTCCTTTGAAGTTAAATGCTTTTTTTACTTTTATGACTTTTTGCGATTTGATGTTTGCCTTAACCTTTGTTTGTTTGTAATTTGCGTAGACTTTCACATTCGACAAAGTTCCCACAACTCTAGGATTATGGATGACTTTCACTTTTGCAACCTGTTTTGGTGCTGGTGTTGGTTTTGGTGCTGGTGTTGGTTTTGGTTTTGGTGTTGGTTTTGATGCTGGTGCTGGTGTTGGTTTTGGTGTTGGTTTTGGTGCTGGCGCTGGTTTTGGTGCTGGTTTTGGTGCTGGTTTTGGCGCTGGTTTTGGTGCTGGTTTTGGTGCTGGTTTTGGTGCTGGTGTTGGTCCAGTTGGTGTTCCTGCAGGTTTTTCTGGTGTCGTCGGTGTCGGTGTTGTTGTCTCCCCCACCGATTTTTCAGTATACATCTTTCTCCAAGCTGAAAGAATTTCTCCTGTTAACTTCACATTGCATACAGGACGAATCGCATTTTCTAATGCTGATCCTTGTCTAGCGTCTGTCATAATATTTCCATTTCTTTGACCTGTTGCAAGTACTGGATTTGAGAGCTGTCCAACTACAGTTCTCATAAAATAATTGTTGGAAAAACTTCTTACTCGGTTGGGCAGTTTCCCCAATTCTTTAATACTAATCGGCCAAAGTGACTCCGTTAATTTTTCCCCCTTTACTAGCGCTGTGAATGGGATCGTAGGAAGAAAACCATCTGATTCATTACCGGTATAAAAGTCCCAAGTATTTTGAAATACACGGTCGGTAATCTCAGGAAAACCAACAGTGGATTTTAGTTTTCGTGTGGCTTCGTTCAATGCAAAACGTAGATCACTCGCCTTGTAATCTAAATCCCCCCCATCATGTATAAGTGGGTTGTCATAATACAAATCATGTGTAAACTGTCCTATATAAGAATTACTGTCATTTAAGTCAAATTTTTCCAAAGAGTTATTCGCTAGAAATAACGTTGCTGTTCCATCCTGCCTTTCTGCATCTACTCCTTCATCCTGACCATTCTGCGTAATACCAATCACATCGAATGTGTAATTTCCATATGAGACTTGCGGAGTTTGATCAAATGCTCCAAGATTCAACTCTCCACTTGGTTTGATTTTTTCGAATTCTGAATACTGTAAATAACAAGTTGGCTGGGCAATATTCCTAGACATTATATGCCCACCTTCGGCATATTCGTCGTCATCGACAACGAGACCATCCGTAATTCCCCCTCCGGCATCGATATAATTCACTGTATCCTCTTCTCTCCCTGGAGTTCGAAGAATTACCAAGGCGCTCGACCGAATATTTGGCTGTGCAACGCTTTTCCTTAATTGGTTAGCTTCATTCATGCTCATTGGCCAAAACACTTGATTTTCAACTGTTTCACCTTTGACTCTATCGCCAGTGAATCCTCCCACGTTTTCTCTATTGTCTCCAGCAATCCCCGCGTTACCAAGTAGATCACTTCCCCCTTCTAAGTCCCGAGGAATAAATCCTGTAGCGTCTCCTTTATAATATCGTTGAAAAATTTCATCCATTTTACTTTGAAGGGCACTATCTTTATATTCATTAGAGCGTACTCCCTCATTTGCGAATGTCGTAGCAAAAAACGGATCGACTAGCCAAGCGGTAGAATCGTGTAGAATCGATCCATTAATTGAAATCTCTAAATGTTGAAGCGGAATGTTTGTTGGGTCAAACTTTAATGTTACGCTTTCAGCAGGTCCGCTAATCCCGTGGGCCTCTCCGTGATGGTTTGTCCCTACAACATCCCAAATGACACCTTTATAATCTACCCGAGTTACATTCGCTTCCTTATGTATAAGGTTATAGATCCCATCCGCAAGAAACTCTTGATCGAGATTCAATTCATCATTGTAATAATCATCTGGATTACTTTTATCGATAAATGTCAAACCTTCGGCAATTTGTAAAAAACATGAGAAAAGTAATAAGCATGCAACTGAACAAACCAGGATTTTTTTATTTCTATTTTCTTTCACCATAAGACCCCCCATAAACTGTCTAAATTTTCTGAATATTTAGCAACTTGATTATATGAGTATATAATAAGAGGTATATTAAATGGTGAAGAGATTAAGTTTTTTTTATGAAGTTGCGCATAAGTTTCTAGCTTCAACAAAGCACGACTTATCCTAATCCATGAGAAAGCCATGTTGACCTCCGCTAAAAGGATTTAGCTGTACACAAGCGCTAGTCATGCTCCAACGCCCTAATCTTCGTTCGTTTGGAATTTCTCCGCTACCCACGTACGCAGGGTTACTCATTCGTCCAACGCTTTAGTCCGCAACCAATGTATCCAAAAAAAAAAACGCCAAAGGCGTTTTTTCACTAATTCTACTTAAAATAATGCTTTAAGACTTCTACTTTATCTAAGCGTTCCCATGAGAAATCGACATCTGTACGTCCGAAATGCCCATAAGCAGCTGTTTTTTTGTAGATGGGTTGCAAGAGGTTCAACATTTGGATAATACCTGCAGGTCTCAAATCAAAATTTTCTCGAATCGCTGCAATCAGTTTTTGCTCGCTGATTTTTGAAGTTCCAAACGTATTTACCGAGATTGAAACGGGTTGTGCAACACCGATTGCATAGGCCAATTGAACTTCTAATTTGTCAGCTAGTCCAGCTGCAACCATGTTTTTCGCAATGTATCTCGCTGCATAACTTGCAGAACGATCCACTTTCGTCGCATCCTTACCACTGAACGCTCCACCTCCGTGATGCGCATAACCTCCATACGTATCAACGATGATTTTTCTACCAGTTAAACCGGAATCCCCTTGAGGACCCCCTATTACAAATCTTCCAGTCGGATTGATGTAAATTTTTGTCTGTTCATCCAACAAATCCTCTGGAATGACCTCTTGAATCACTTGCTTCGTCACGTCGCCTTGAATCTGTTCCAAAGTTACATCTGGGTCGTGCTGTGTTGAGATGACCACTGTATCTACGCGGAAAGGTTTGTCAAATTCATCATATTCTACTGTCACTTGGCTTTTTGCATCTGGACGAAGATAGGCAAGTGTTCCATTTTTTCGTAGCTCAGTCAAATGTCTTACGAGTTTGTGGCTTAAAGAAATGGGTAATGGCATGAATTCCGGAGTTTCATTTGTCGCAAATCCAAACATTAACCCTTGGTCTCCTGCTCCGATTTCATCAAGAGGATCTTTCGAATCCTCCCTGTTTTCCAAAGCGTGATCAACCCCTTGGGCAATATCCGCAGATTGCTCAACAATTGATGTATGTACACCAACCGTGTCAGCATCAAAGCCAAATTTAGCGCGAGTATACCCAATTTCACGAATGGTTTCACGAACAATTTTATTGATATCCACATAAGTATTCGTCGAAATTTCTCCAAATACATGGACGCTTCCTGTATATACAACCGTTTCGCAAGCCACGCGCGCAAACTTATCTTTTGCAAGGATTGCATCTAATATGGCATCACTAATTTGATCCGCAATCTTATCTGGGTGGCCCTCTGAAACAGACTCAGAGGTGAAAAGTTTTTTTTCTGACATATGATTGTCTCCTTTCAAATAAAAAAAACAGCCAAAGGCTGTTTTCTCAACATATCCTTTATCCAACAGGGTTTAGCACCTTACAATAGCAGGTTGCTGTACGGTCATGGAGCCAGTCTCTCACGTACTCTTGATAAATTATAAATGACCCGTACGGGAATCGAACCCGTGTTACCGCCGTGAAAGGGCGGTGTCTTAACCGCTTGACCAACGGGCCAATAGTAATGGGCACGAGTGGACTCGAACCACCGACCTCACGCTTATCAGGCGTGCGCTCTAACCAGCTGAGCTACGCGCCCAAACATAAATGTTTGGAATCCACTTACATGGGGATAAATTACCAACTGATGAACAAATCAAACATCTGACTTATCATCAATAGTGTGGTAAAGCGGGTGACGAGAATCGAACTCGCGACAACAGCTTGGAAGGCTGTAGTTTTACCACTAAACTACACCCGCGTACTTTAGAAATGGCGCGAGACGGAATCGAACCGCCGACACATGGAGCTTCAATCCATTGCTCTACCAACTGAGCTACCGAGCCAAAAATTGCGGGAGCAGGATTTGAACCTACGACCTTCGGGTTATGAGCCCGACGAGCTACCATGCTGCTCCATCCCGCGATAATAAAAAAAGGAGGATAAGGGATTCGAACCCTTGCACGCTT
>JAITHN010000020.1 GCA_031279745.1 Streptococcaceae bacterium | reverse complement strand
AAAAAAAATTAAAAAACAAACGAAATGGGGTGATTGATTTTCGATTGAAGCGACCCTATGCCGACGTTGTTTTAGAATATGACTACAAAAATTACTCCTTAAACAGTATATAACGTACGTTTTTTCTCGTAATAAAGAAAAGATGAAAAAAACTTGATTTATAAGATTTGATTTGCTAATCTTTAATGGTAAACATAAATTTAGGTTTTTAATAAAAAGGAGAGTTTTATGAGAAAGAAAGTTGTTTTATTTTATGCTTTAACTTTATTGAGTACACAAGCAACTGTTTTGGCAGCTGAAGTGGCAGGTGGAACGTGGAATTGCGGGGTTGGACTAACGGGTTCCTATTCTGATTATTATCATTCGAAAAAAACACATTCATCGAGTGTAACTAAAGGAAGTCAAATTGACAGTCATAAAGTAGGAAATGGGAAATGGGCAAAGTCAAGATTAACTATCTTTTCTGGTTGTAATTTCTATTACAACGTATACTAGTGACATTTGACTATCAATGAACATATTGTTAGGCATTTGATTTGGAGGGAACATGAAAAAAGCACTTTCTACTTTACTATGCATTCTAACGCTGCTTTTGTCTACGGCGTTTATTTTTTATGAATTAAATCATGAAAATGATATGCTTTCCAACCTGGGAGATTCCAAGGAATCCACTGCCTTTTTTGTGAAGGAGGCATCAATAGACCCTGAAGAGGAACAAATAGGATTAAAAAAAATAGCTGATAATTTAGATGCAACGATTCTCAGAACGGACACCGTTCAAGAGGGAGATAGGCTTACGATTTATAAGTCTGGAATCTATAAAGGGAATTTTTATAAAGAAATTACACCGCTCCTTTCGAAAGGAAAAATTCCAAAGAACGATACGGAGATATTGGCAACTTTTGATACGAAAAAAGCAAAACAAGTTGGAAATATTCGAGATTTATTTCATGATCAACGACTTGTTGTACAAAGCCTTGCAGATTTCTATCAAAATAATAAAGGAACAGTCATTGGGAATTATACATTGGACGTTTCTGTTGAGAAAAAAGAAGAAGCCCTGCAACAGCTTGCAAGCTTATTCCACACTGATGTACAAGATTTACTGCAATCGAGCTACGGCAAAGGAGTAAGTGAGGGAACGATTTTCCTTTTATCCATCATTATCGCAATTATTGTTGCCATGACGTTCATTGTAACAAGCATTTTCTACCCTATTTCAAAATTAAAAGAAATTGGCGTGATGAAACTTATCGGATTTTCCAATATGAAAATCTGGCAAAAATTAAACGGGAAGTTATTTATTCCACAATGGTTTGTGTTTTTGTTCATCATTGTTGGTTGTGTTTTATCTATTCCTGACTACTCTATGAGCGTTTTCATTAAGCAATTAGGTATACAAGTTGGGATCACATTTTTAAGTTTTATCATTTCTCTTGTTCCACTGATTACCGTAAAGCGATTAAAAATTTCAAACTTATTGAAGAAATCATTTGATTTCAAATATTCTCTTTACGGAAGTTATGTGATGAAATTCCTTGTATTTATGGGATTGATTTTTGCCCTTCCTTTCATTTCCGTGCATATTCAAGATCTTAATACTACACTTCAAGCGAAACAGCTTTATGAAAATGAAGCAAAATATGACACCCTTTCCCATTTTATTTATCAAGGGGATGAATTTGCCGACAGTTTACAACGTGGGAAAAAACTAGAGAATAAAATCGTGGATTTATACGAAAATCTTGCCGATGAGATAGGTATGCAGTATAACAGCATCGCAACACTCAACATTCCTTTTATCCCCAAAAACAGTCTTTATGTACAAGGAGATATAAACTTTGTAAAATCGCTAAACTTAGCGCCAACCCATGAGGTGGAAAAAGCCTTTCATACAAAAGGCACAGTGTATCTTCTTCCAGAAAGTTTAAAAGGGAATACACAACAGGTAAAAGATTTGCATGAAGAGTTAACGGAGTCTGAAGGAAATACGTCCGCAACGGATTTCTTTTATAAAGAGAGCAAAGAGAAGTTTTTCTCCCGGGACATGACCGTGGTACTTGAAGGAAAAATGACGTATGAAAATCCCATCATTCGCTGTTTAAAACCGAGTGATATTGAAAGAAGTAGCTTCATTATGAACAGTGCCAATGCAAATCCTCTTCGAGTACTTGCAACAAAGGAGAATGAAGAAAAAATAAAAAAACAAGTCATCCAATCTGGACTGGAAAAAAACGAAGTACGATTTCAGTCCATACTCTATACAGGATATGCCAAAGAAATGGAAATTATGAAGAGTTCAATCATTGTACTGATTTTTATCATCCTACTGACTCTTGGTGTAAGCGTCATTTCAAGTTATTATATTGTTTTGATTTTACTTGTTTCTAAGCAAAAGGAAATGGTCGTTTCAAAATTATTAGGCTACGACTTGTTCCAAAGATATAAAAATGAAATCTTTTATTTCACAAGTTTATATGTATTTGGTTTGATTGAAACGATTGTATTATCAAAAAGTTTGTTGACTACACTCATTTATTTCGTGATTGTAGGACTCGACTTGAGTGTGATTTTCCTACTCTTTCGAAATGCGGAAAGAAAGTCAACAAATGGATTGTTAAAAGGAGAAGAATGATGAAAGCAATCAGCTTTAAAGGGTTTACGAAAAAATTTGAGAATAAAGTGGTATTTGATCAATTTAGTTTGGAAATCGAAGTGGGTGAAATGGTGGCGATAATGGGACCAAGTGGATCTGGAAAGACAACGCTACTCAATGCGATCGGGTTAATCGAGCCTATCGAAGATGGAGAACTTTCGTTGTTTGAAAAGAAAGCGCCG
>JAITHN010000014.1 GCA_031279745.1 Streptococcaceae bacterium | reverse complement strand
AATTAAACGTGTAACTCCCTAAAGGCAACTGCGACGCGGTTGCCTTTTTTATCTCAAAAATTTCAATCACACAGCTACACTTTCTTTCGCCCAAGCTGTTAGACAATGAAATGCGGCTTCCAAACAACTTGAATCGGTGCAGCTTCCCCTATTATGCGTTCGTTATTCGTCATTTTCCCTTTTTTATAAATGAAAGCGTTTTTGTTTTTTTGTTATTTATAAAAAGTATTTTCTTTTTATAACAACTCCTATATAATTCATTTTGTACGAAAGGAGAATTATGAAAAATTCTAAAATTTATCAGATTATTATTGCGGCATTATTTGCTAGCTTAATCGCTATTCTTGCTCAAATCGTCTTTCCTATTGGAACTGTTCCCGTTACCTTGCAAACGCTCGGCGTAGGAATTACTGCAAGTATTTTAGGGCGAAAACTTGGTGTACTTTCTATTGGAATCTACATTTTACTTGGTTTGATCTTCCCAGTGTACGCTGGAGGTTCAATGGGGATTCATGTGTGGTTTGGACCAACGGGTGGATTTTTACTTTCTTTCCTCTTGATGGGATGGATTATCGGATACTTCACAAGCAAAAATGACGATTCAATCATTTTCACTCTTATGGGAAATATTTTAGGTGCATTTGCCGTTCTTTTCATCGGAACCATCTGGTTGAAATTCGCAGCAAGCCTAGATTGGAAAACAGCGTTCATCGCAGGAGCTGGGGTCTTTATCCCAATCGAACTTGGAAAATCAGTGCTTAGCTCATTTGTCGCTCTGTCGGTAAAACGTGCGATTCCAGAAAAATATCTTCTCAAATTAAAAAATTAATCGTGTCTATGCCAAAAGGCAACTGCGTCGCAGTTGCTTTTTTTGTCTCAAAACCTCAGCTTTAGACTGCAGTCCAGACTTGCTTCTCAGCGCAAGTGTTAACGCTAATGTACGCGTTTGCCTGCTCGACTTCCTTACTCCGCGCCTTATGTGTGAACTACTGTTGTACGCTTTTAGACGGCTTGCCTTCCTTGCTCCGCGCCTTATGTGTGAACTACTGTTGTACGATTTTAGACAGCTTGCCTTCCTTGCTCCTCAGCGTAAGTTTCCCCCGAAGTTTGTACCCTTTGAGGAACATGACACCTCCCGCACGTTCCCTTCCAACTCCAATTCGCAAAACTTCCCCTTTTTGATATAATAACCTTATGAAAATTCTTAATTTATTTATTGGACTTGTCTTCGTAGGTCTTGGAGTGCTAGGGGCAATTCTTCCTGTATTGCCAACCACTCCATTTTTACTGGTCGCACTTTTCTTTTTATCAAAAAGTTCTGCCAAGGCTGAAAGGATTTTCAAGAACTCTTGGCTCTACCATCGTTTTTTAAAACATTACGATCAGACAAGGAGCCTTACTGCAAAGGAAAAACGAAACATCCAAATTCTAGCCACGCTTATGATTGGAATTGCATTTCTTATCATTCATTCTCTCTACTTGAGGATTTTGCTCTTAATACTCCTTTGCATTCATCATTATGTCTTTATCTTCCGCATTCCTACATCAGAACAACTCACTACAACCGAACAAACAACGGAGGAAAAATGAAAGTATTGATTACAAGTGGAGGAACGAGCGAAAAAATCGATGCCGTTCGCTCCATTACCAACCACTCAACAGGAGCTTTAGGCAAAAATATTGCGGACTTGCTTTTAGCTAATGGACATTCCGTTCATATGCTTAGCACCTCATCAGCAATTCACCCCTCCCCTCATCCGTTATTGACCCTTTCTCTTCTTACAAACACAAGCGAATTGGGCATTCAACTAGAGAAAATCCTCAAAGAAGAAAAAATCGACGCCGTTGTTCATGCCATGGCAGTAAGCGATTATACACCAACACAGCTTGTCAGCGCTCAGGAACTCGCAAGATTTCTATATAAAAATGCTTCATGGGATGAGCAATCCCTGGAAGAAACTTTGATTTCTTTTTCTAAGATACCTCAAACGCTCAACGTTCAAAAAAAACGTTCCTCTCAGGATGCTCAACTTTTTCTCACCATGAGTCAAAATCCAAAATGGGTGCGAAAAATCAAATCTTGGTCTCCAAATACACGACTTGTGGCTTTTAAACTCGTCGTCAACTCAAGTACGGAAGAAACCTCTTCGATTGTTCAAAATATGTTTAAAGCGACACAGGCAGATGCCATTCTTCAAAATGATTTGGTAAATATTGAAGGAGACCAACATCTCGCCAGCCTTTTTACTGCTACAGGAAGTAGGCTGAAAGCCTCGACAAAACATGAAATTGCAGCACTCATCACTGAATTTTTGGAGGAAAAACATGACTAAATTGATCTTTTTAGGCGTTTCCAGTAGTATCGCTGCTTACAAGGCAAACGACCTTGTATTCGGCTTTAAGAAAAAAGGGTTTGACGTACAAGTTGCTCTTACAAAAAACGCTCAAGCGCTCACCAGCATCAATACACTTCAGTCCCTAAGCAGCCATGAAGTGATCACAGAGGTTCAGCAAGAGATTGATCCTTCCATCATCCTTCACGTCTGGCTTGCCCAAAACTGTGATGCTTTTGTCCTTGCTCCAGCAAGTGCAAATATTATTGGCAAGCTGGCAAATGGAATTGCTGATGATTTTATCACGACAGCAGCGCTCGCCCTTCCAAAAACAACGAAAAAATTTATTGCTCCAGCCATGAATACCACTATGTTTGAAAATCCATTCGTCCAAGAAAATTTGAAGCGTTTAGAGAAAGCAGGGTTCATCGTGATCGAACCCAGAACATCGCTTTTAGCTTGTGGCGTAGAAGGAAAAGGAGCTATGGAATCAACCAACAACATTCTTCAACTTGTGGAACAATCTCTAACTCATTAGAAAAACGCCGCAACTCCTAATGGAGTCGCGGCGTTTTCATCTTATAGGAAAAAATGAACTTCAACTTCTTTTTAAAGATTAACCTCATAAGTTTCAAAAATTTGTAGTGAACTTGTAAGTATGCACCGTGCGGTCAAAAAGTTACACCCTACCAAAAATTTGTAGTGAACTTGTAGGCACGCACCGTGCGGTCAAAAAGTTACACGCTGCCAAAAATTTGTAGTGAACTTGGTCTGCATGCTTGCATTCGTTTCAAGTACATGCTGGCACATAACCCGCGTTTATTGTGAAGACTTGAGGTTAAACGACACCCCTTAAACATCTCTAATTGCAGTCATTCACTCTCATTCTAATAATTGATTTTCATGGTTCGAACTTTTGCTCCCCCTTGAGTATAAACGACGCCAGGCCGCCCACCATTCAGTAATTCACTGACCGTTACAAACGCAAACCCTTGTTTCTTCAAGGATAAAAAGGCCTGTTTTGCGGCAGGAATCGTTGTGCCGTGTATATCATGCATTAAAACAATCGCTCCACTTCTGGCTCCTCTCATCACTCTATTGTATACGATCGAAGGAACACGATCCCGCCAATCATTGGTGTCTACACTCCAAAGAATAATCGGTTTTCGAACTTGTCTTACACTTCCTCCCAATCCACCCCCAGGAGGCCGAAAGGTCTGGGTCGTAGTTCCAGTCAACTTTTTCAGCTTCCAATCAACCGATTGGACTTGCCCAACAGCATTCCAAGAATCTACCGGATGACTCCATGTATGATTGCCAATCTCATTGCCGTTTTTCAGCAAGGTTTTTAAAAGATTTCCTCGTCCTCCAAGGCCAGTTCCTACAACGTAAAAAGTTGCACGCAGTTGGTTCTTTTTCATAAATGAAACCAGTCCACTTGTATACACGCTTGGTCCATCGTCAAATGTGAAAGCCACCCATTTTTTCGCCACTTGAATCGGAATTCTCGTTTGCTTTCCATTGTAGGAATACACCAATGTGGTTTGCCCGTAATTTTTCGAAGTCACCACGTGATTGGTTGAAATCGTTGCATATTTTGTACGATTCACCTTCATTTTTAATGTTGAACAATCTGCATTTGATGGAGTGATTTTTAGCTTCAGAGAAAGTCGTTTATTTTTCGCACCGAAAAGCAATTCTTTTGCATCTACGTCAATCTTTCTGACTTTCCAATGCGCATAGAGAGTTGTATTTTGCCGAATAACGGTTTTTGCATTGACCGCTTTTCCACCTCTTTTTTTCGTATACCATCCATGAAAAATTTCATTCTTTCTCGTTGCTTTAGGCAATGTCCCAAGCACATCACCAGACGTTTTTTTTATAGCAACCTTACTGACCTTCCCTTCATTTGCATCGAAGCGAAGAACGACTTCCTCCACTTTCTGAGCACTTGGCGCCTCAGATTCTATCGCACTGACAACACTAGCCTTCCACAGAGGAAAGAGCAAGACGAAAGGAAGGAGGACAAAAAAATAAGTCGTTTTCTTTTCTTTCATATTCTTCCTCCGTTTCCTCAAACTCCTCATCATCAACACCATCATACCAATAAATGATTTTGAGGATGCACCTTATCTTGCTAAACAGACCTCCCGAATAAATGAGAGGTCTGTTTATGGTGCTTGTCAAATCATACTGCATGATGGTGCTTGTCAAATCGAACAGCATTACCGCTATTCCCTATGATCCGCCCATTGATTAACCCGTTAAATTTTACCACGGCGCTAACCTAGTTTTGTTTTCTTCTTAATCCAAACGCTGTGATGACTCCAAAGGTAAGCACTATTCCTGCTACAACAATTGCCCTATTTGTAGTTTCTCCCGTTTTAGGAAGTTCAGGACGTTCGTCGATTTCTCCAAGGACTTCTCCAGTTGTTGGAAGTTTTGGTTGTTCTTTGTCTTTAGGCGCTTCTTTATCTTCAGGACGTTCATTAATTTCCCCAAGAACAGATCCTGCTGTATCTGGAAGGCTTGGACGTGTAGGTGTCACTGGTTTCGTTGGCGTAACTGGAGTAACTGGAGTTGCTGGCGTTACTGGCGTTGCTGGCGTTACTGGCGGACGTGGAGGAAGTTCTCCTTCCACTACGATTTCTTCTTCCCATTCGTAGTGCACCACTTTTTCGTCATACTGCCAAGCTGGAACTTCTGTTGGAAGAGAGTAACTTGCAAATCTATCTCTTACCCAGAATTTTTGCTCTGGCAAATAATACTGCCAT
>JAITHN010000103.1 GCA_031279745.1 Streptococcaceae bacterium | reverse complement strand
GTGTAGGGTGGCTCTCCAACACTTCTCCCATCCATATGCCTCGAATAATTTTCTACTCCGTTTGTATAGCCCATTTCTCTAAGCATTTCAACATCATAGTTCGTTCTTTGTTCCAAACGTTGCGCTTCTAAGAGCTTATTTTCCTCTCTTAGAACTTTCAATCTGTCTTCCAGTTCGGATTCAATATTTTGAAGCGCTTCTTCCATATGATTGTCATCGGTGACGAAGTGGGTGGCAGGAAAAATCGTTAAATTCTCCACGTCACGAATCACCCTACCCGTCAAGCTTTCAATTTCAGTAATTCGGTCGATTTCATCTCCAAAAAATTCTACACGATAGGCATGCTCATCATTGCTCGCTGGGAAAATTTCGACTACATCGCCTCGAACACGGAAGCGACCACGCTGAAAATCAATATCATTTCGCTCGTATTGAATCTCAACGAGACGGTTGAGAAGTTGATTTCTCTCAAGCTCCATTTCTGGTCGAAGAGAAATCATGCTTTCCCGATAATGCGTTGGCGACCCAAGACCATAAATACAAGAAACACTGGCAACCACGATCACATCGTTTCGCTCGAGAAGCCCACTTGTGGCAGAATGTCGCAATTTATCAATTTCATCATTGATGGACGCGTCTTTTTCAATATACGTATCACTACTTGGAACATACGCTTCAGGTTGATAATAATCGTAGTAGGAAACAAAATATTCCACGCGGTTATTTGGGAAAAATTCTTTAAACTCCCCATAAAGTTGCCCAGCAAGTGTTTTATTATGTGCAATCACAAGCGTTGGCTTTTGAACTTTTTGAATGACTTCACTAATCGTGAACGTCTTCCCCGTTCCCGTTGCACCGAGCAAAATTTGGGCTTTCTCTCCGCCTTCAATGTTCTCCACAATTGCCTTAATTGCCTCAGGTTGATCCCCAGCGGCTTTATATTTACTATGTAAATCAAACGGTTGGGTTAAATCTCTCTCAAACATACGTCCCCCTAAGCCATCGGCTATCGAATCCAATGCATCAACGCTATCAAGTATTCATGCGTGTCCAGTTTTTATAGATAATCTTATTTTACACTGTTCTATTTTTTTTCAAAAATCATATGATTTTCTCGATTGAAAAATAATTTCAAGACGCTGTTAAAAAAGATGGATTAAATCCATTAAAATCTAAAAAAGTTTTCAAGCCATTCATCTGAAATGAACAAACTTGAAAACTTGCATTTTATCTTCTTGGTTGCATGGCGCTCACAATGTTAAAGCGCTTTTTCAAATAATATTTTGCACCGAATGCGACAATCGCAATAGCTAATACAACATAGGCATTGATTCTTGGATTGAGTCCTGGCACTGCCATTGTCAATGCATATAGAAGCATCCAAATAAACATTCCGACTACCAGGATTCCAATCATTTTGAGTAGACCTGGTTTTTCAGATTGATCTGCTCCTGGACGTTCGAATCTATAAATGAGTCGATACATGAGTAGAAAGACTCCTCCACCAACGATTCCCATTACAAATAGACTCAAAATCCCGTAAGTTGCTAGATGATCTTTTTGGAATGCACCCATTAACCCCGCAACGAATGCAAGTAATCCTAACAGTAGGAGTGAGCTATCTAACCACATCCACCCTGGAGCATCATTGTCAGGCAATGCGCTCGTTTTCTTTTCACTTGAAGCTTGCCATTCTTCTGTTGCTTTGGCAACCGTGCCAAATAATGTTTTTGCCGTAACCCCATTCTTCTGAGATTCTACCGCAGCTTTTAACATTTCATTCAGTCTTTCCACTTGAACGGTTTCAGGAACTTCTAATTCGTTCAAAGCCTTCTTTAAGCTGAAAAAATAGTCAGCATTTTTTCCCGTTAATTTTTCTTGAAGCGATTTATTTTCTTCGTTTAATTTTTGTAAGTCAGCTGATTCCATAACTTCCTCCTTGAACAACTCTAAAAATTATAACAAAACGGATTAAAAAAAGCGATTTTTTTTTTTGAATTTGTTATAATGAAGTGTTTTGAAAGGAGGCGTTGTACATGGACTATTCACTTGGTGACACCGTGGAAATGAAGAAACCGCATGCCTGTCTTTTGCCGAATGGAAAGAAGGCGAATGCTTGGAAAATCGTCCGTGTGGGTGCTGATATAAAGATCGAATGCACAAATTGCCACAGACTTGTGATGATGAGCCGTGTTGATTTTAACAAACGAGTAAAACGCATCCTCATCCTTGCAACAGAATCCGATCAAGAAGAGTTGGAAATGAAAAAGGAAAAGCTCAATGATCCGACTAGAAATCGTTTTCTCGATTACAGAGAATAATACTTTATATAAAAGGAGAACATATGGCATTAACAGCTGGAATCGTAGGATTACCAAATGTTGGGAAATCTACACTTTTTAACGCAATTACTAAAGCAGGAGCGGAAGCTGCAAACTACCCCTTTGCAACCATCGATCCTAATGTTGGAATGGTAGAAGTACCCGATACAAGATTACAAAAAATTACGGAGCTCATTCAACCGAAAAAGACCGTTCCAACCACTTTTGAATTTACAGATATTGCTGGAATTGTAAAAGGAGCGTCAAAAGGGGAGGG
>JAITHN010000066.1 GCA_031279745.1 Streptococcaceae bacterium | reverse complement strand
CAGCTTTTGTTGCATGAGTTGTCACGTGTCATTTGCTCGATGTCAACTTTGTAAGCATGGCACTCTCAGCGAACGTGATCATGAACCGCGAACTCCGAGTGTAGCGAAAAGGGCTGATTCCTCAGCCCCTGTATTATCTTTCGCCTTTATTGCGGATTACGAAGCTTTTTTTCTTCGAGTTTTCACCTTTTTTTCGTTTATCTTTGTAGAAATGGTCTCCCTTTTCTGTGTTGTTCCATTTCTTTTTGCGGTCATCTTTTTTTCTATCACCGTAACGTTTGTTTTTATCAAAGCGACCTTTTCCTCCGCCTTGTTGGTTCCGGTTGCGACCGCCGCCACCGCCGCCACGACGATTTGGCAATGGACGTTCTGGTGTAATATCCACTTTCACCAAATCATCTGGATCATTCGCCAACGCACGAAGCAACAAAGCTACAAGATCTTCAGCTTGATTTTCTTCGAGTAATTTTTTACTTGCACGTTCGTATTTTTCAAGCTTTTCGCCATCTTCTTCCAACATTTTCTGAATTTCATCAAATGCATGTCCAAGACTTCCTCGGAATGCTTCTTTTTCCGTCGGTGGACGCATGCTATTCATTTGTTTTTTCGTTAAGTT
Organism: Streptococcaceae bacterium; assembly: GCA_031279745.1. Taxonomy (GTDB): domain Bacteria; phylum Bacillota; class Bacilli; order Lactobacillales; family Streptococcaceae; genus Pilibacter. The sequence goes on along the minus strand of JAITHN010000066.1, from coordinate 5,479 downwards.
TTCGATGGTATGAAGATAGCCCATTTCGTTAGGCGTGACGAATGTTACACTCACTCCTTCTTTCCCTGCACGACCTGTACGTCCAATTCTATGCACATAGCTCTCAGGATCTTGCGGTATATCATAGTTGTAAACGTGTGTAACACCTGAAATATCAAGTCCACGCGCAGCAACGTCTGTCGCTACGAGAATGTCTAATTCCCCATTTTTAAATGCTTTTAATGTTGACATACGTTTTTGTTGAGTTAAATCTCCGTGAATCCCTTCCGCACGATAGCCACGTGCTTCTAATCCACGAGACAACTCATCAACTCTACGTTTTGTACGTCCAAAGACGATGGTCAACTCTGGTTTTTGAACGTCTAACAACCTTGTCATAATATCAAATTTTTCAAACTCTTTTGAGCGAATGTAAAATTGTTCAATTAGATCCGCTGTCATGACTTTTGCTTTAATCTTCACATGTTCTGGTTCTTTCATGAACTTCACACCGATACGTTTGATTGCATCTGGCATGGTTGCTGAGAAGAGTAAAGTTTGTCTTTCATCTGGAACTTTAGAGATGATTGATTCAATATCTTCTAAGAATCCCATGTTTAACATTTCATCAGCTTCATCTAAAACTAATGTTTTAACCGTATCTAATCGAAGGGTTTTACGGTTGATATGGTCGAGCATCCGTCCTGGCGTTCCAACCACGATATGTGGTTTATCTTTCAACGCATTGATTTGGCGACGAATATCTGCACCACCATAAACGCTTTGTACGCGGATTTTCTTCACTTTCCCTAAACGGAATAATTCTTCCTGTGTTTGAATGGCAAGTTCACGAGTAGGTGCAATGACCAACCCTTGAATTGCACGTTCATCCGTGTTGATTTTATCAAGCATTGGCAATCCAAAACTTGCAGTTTTCCCCGTCCCTGTTTGTGCTTGTCCAATGACATCAAGCCCTTGCAGAGCAAGTGGAATGGTTTGCGCCTGAATTGGCGTCGCTTCTTCAAATCCCGCACTTTCGATTGCTTCAAGCAGTCCTGCTGATAGTCCTAGTTCATTAAATTTCAATTTGTTCTCCTTTTACACACTTGGTGCTTAATCTACTACCAAGTGTCTTGAAACAAAACATAGTAAGACTCATGAAAATTTTCATGAAAACAAGACTCTCAGTAACTTTAGTATCATAACACCATTACTTAAAATAAGCGAATGTTTTTGTTTATTATTAAATTTTTTCCATATCTTGCTTCTCAATCGTTCAGTACTTGTGAAAAATTATGATAAAATTAAGGAGAAAGCAAGGAGGGAAATACATGACTGAAGAAATCGACAAACGAATTCAAGTAGGAATTCATGGAAAACCGCAAATTAAACAACATGAGTTAGAAAGATTTTTAGGAACCTATAAGGAAAGAGTCTATCTTACTATGACTGCCGAAGAAATGCGTGAGGAAAAATACCAAGCGGCGTATAAGACATTTATTCTTGCCCTAGATGATCCAGATGCAACAGTGCATGTACACGCAGAAGTGGAACAGGATATTCGTTCTTTATTTACCAAAATGACAACTGAAGTTGGACTTGTGCTTACCTTTTATTCAAATAGCAAAGAAATCGTTGAAGGTCAATTTGGTTTGGTTATCTGTTCAAAACATGATGTTTTAGCTGAAAAAACCGACATTGCTGACCTTTTCCCAACTCAACAAGTCGAGACGACAGTAGAAAAAAAAGAACCGAAAGGCTTTTTCAATAAACTATTCAAAAAATAAAACGATGTGCCACACATGTGGCACATCGTTTTGTTTCCAATTAAATTTGTTTCGTACTTTTTTCAACGACCAAGTAGCGGAATGGATCATTTCCCTCTGAATGGGTCATTAAATATGGATCCTGCGCGAGTGCAGCATGGATTTTTTTGCGCTCATATGCAGGCATCGGCTCTAAAAACACTGGTCGTCCCGTACGCTTCACTTGTTCTGCCGTTCGTTTTGCCATTTTTTTCAAAACAGCCTCTCTTTTCTCACGGTAATCCCCAACATTGATGACAACAGAAATTTTCTCTTCTGAGACTCTATGGGTGAAAACTTGAGAAAGGTATTGAAGGGAATTGAGAACTTTCCCATGTTTTCCAATGAGAATCCCCTGTTTTGTACTTTCCAAAGAAAATAGAATGACCCCGTTTGATTCCCGATTAACCTTTACAAGAGCCGGAGCTCCCATCTTTTTTGTGATTTTCGTCAAATACTTTGAAAGCTCGATAATGGTTGTTTTTTCATCCAAGTTTTCCAACACTTCCACCCTATCAGGCTCTGATGCCTCTGCAACGGGCTGAGCAACTTCAAGTGAATCTTGATCTCCTACTGGAATTTCTTCCTTTTTTTCTGCAGGAGACTCATCAGACTTTGGGAAGTCTTCACCTTTTCCTTCTGCATCTGCTTGTTTTACAGCTTGAATAACTTGTGAAAGCTCAACAGTTGCTTCGCTTGCGCTTTTCACTGGATCTGCTTGTGCACGTATTTCGTCTGGAACCCCTCTTACTGCTTGTCTATCCGCTTGTTGGATGACCTCTTCTGAGATAGGTTTAATCTCAACCTTTGCTAGTTTCTTTCCGAAACCTAAGAATCCTTTAGATTCTGCTTGCCTAATTTGAACCGTTGCTTTTTCTTTTGGAATCCCCAACTCGTCCAAACCTTTTTCGATTGCTTCATCGACCGTACGACCTGTAAAAATCGCCATAATCGTCTTCCTCCTTCGCTTGTGCCTTTGCACCTAATACTAGAATGGTACCTTCTTTAGTATACTAAATTACACGCAATTGGTAAAACGAATTCGATTGATTGTCTATACAAACAAAAAACGAACCGAAGATATCCAACGGTTCGCTTGTTTTTTACGCTTGTTCACTCTCCATTACGAATTCATCGAGAATAGCGAGGATTTCCGACCTCGTTGAAACTTGATTGATTGCATTCTTCACCTTTGTTGCTTTTGGTGCACCTTTCAAGTAATAGGCGGCGTGTTGTCTGAACTCCCTAGCCCCAATGTCTTCCCCTTTAATTTTCACCAAACGATCTAAGTGAATCTTCGATATTTCGACTTTTTCAAGGACGGTTGGTTCTTCAAGAAGTTTGCCTGTTTCAAAATAATGCTTGGTTCGCTTTAGAATCCAAGGATTTCCAAGTGCAGCACGGCCAATCATGACGGCATCTGCTCCCACCTCTTCAATCATGCGCTTTGCCTCTTCCGGACTTCTTACATCTCCATTTCCAATGAAAGGAATTTTTACCTCTCTTGCCACTTTGGAAAGAATGTCCCAATCTGCTTTTCCAGTATACATTTGCATGCGTGTTCTGCCATGCATAGCAATTGCGCTCGCTCCAGCACGTTCACATGCAAGTGCATTTTCAACGGCGAAGATATGGTCATCATCCCATCCAGTGCGCATTTTAACCGTAACAGGTTTTTTCACACTGCTAGAAACGGCCTCTACCATTTCATAGACTTTATCGGGATCTAACAGCCATCTTGCGCCGGCTTCCGCTTTGATGACTTTGTTGACGGGACATCCCATATTGATGTCAATAATATCCGCATCCGTAAATTCTTCTACATATTTTGCCGCTTCAACAAGCGTCTCTTTTTCACCGCCAAAAATCTGTACGCTAATCGGATGCTCTCTTTTATCGATTTGCAACATGCTCAATGTTTTTTTATTTCGAAATTGAATCCCTTTATCGCTAATCATTTCCATGACGACCAATCCTGCACCGAATTCCTTTGTTGTCACTCGGAATGCCGCATTTGAAATGCCCGCCATTGGCGCTACAACGATTCTATTTGGGATTTCTACCTCCCCAATTTTCCAACTTGCATTTAATTCATTCATGAAAAATTCTCCGCTATTTCTTCTAATTCCGCTTTATTGAATATGTATTTGTTTTTGCAAAAATGACAAACAATTTCTGCCTGACCATCTTCTTCAATCATCGCTTCTATCTCTTTTTTCGGAAGAGTCGCGATCCCTCTTGAGAATTTCTCTTTTGAACAGTCACATTTAAAGCGAACCGGTTTCTCTTCTAATATTCGGTAATTTCCTTTTGTAAAAAGAGCATCCAAAACACCATCCGTTCCTTCGTCTTTTAAAAGTTGAGAGAGTGCTGGCATTTTTTGAATACGTTCTTCAATAAACGCAATCGTGTCCTCCGAGGCTCCAGGAAGAACTTGCACCATAAAGCCGCCTGCCGTTTGGACGCGATCTTCCATATCCAATTTGACCGTCAGTCCTACGCTCGAAGGCGTCTGCTCACTTTCCATCAAATAATAGGTAAACTCTTCTCCGATTTCTCCAGTTACAAATGGAATTTGCCCGGTATATGGTGTTTTAAGCCCCATGTCTTTTATGACAATAAACTGACCGACATTTCCGGTCGCCTGTCGGACAAAAACTTCTCCCGTTTTCGTGTTTTTCAAATCTACAAAAGGATTTTGAATATACCCTTTGACTTCTCCGTTGGCATTGGACTCTGCTACAATCGCTCCTCCAGACCCATTTCCAACCATTTTGACAATGAGCTTATCTCGCCCTTTTAGGTTCTCTCCTAATAGAAGCGTGCCTACCAACATACGTCCTAGCGCTACACTAGACGCAGACCATGTTTCATGTCGTTCGCAAGCTTCACTCACCAATTCATCTGCTGAAGCAACAAACGCACGAATCAACCCTTGATTGTCCATTGCTCGTATTATTTTATCTGTCATATTTCTCCTTTATCATTTGCCTATCTTATACGGGTTTTTAAGAGTTTTCAAGAGTTTCTCCTCAATCTAAGCGGTTTTTTAAAAAAGCGAGAGTGAGTTTTTGAAGTGGAACTCAACTGTATCATCAACCGCAAATTCAAAGTCTTGTGGCACAATCTTGACAGAACGAAAAACAGGCAGCCGTCCCCGGCTGCCTGAACCTTTCATTTCTCTTCTTTCTCGTCTTTTTCGAGTTCAGACCGTGCTTTCGTTTTGGCTGCATCGAAGGCTTTGGTCATTCCCTCTTGAAAATCCTTTTCAGAATTTGCACCTGTTAAAAATTGATAGTAGATGTCTTTCATCAGGTTTTCTTGGCCGTCCTTCACAAAGTATTGTCCCTTTTCACTACTGATTTCAATTTCTGAATAGACAGGATCATTCGCTTTTTTCACCCCTTGAATATCCTTCTGGATGGTATCCAAAATCAATTGATCAATTTTTTTGATATTCCCTATCAATGCTTTATCCGTTGTCACTTTTTTGATCAGCGCCATTCCAGATTTCTCTATCACCTTTTTGAAATCCAATCCATAAATCCGATATTGAATGGTATGCACATCTTTATCATTTGTCGTTTTTTCTATCACATCAAAAGAAGTTTCTTTTATTAATTTATCTTCCAATACATTCTGAAGGTCTTGCCTGATTTTTTCCGTCACAATGTCTTCTCTAGGCGAGATGTCTT
>JAITHN010000019.1 GCA_031279745.1 Streptococcaceae bacterium | reverse complement strand
GGAAACACTACCTGAATTAAACGGTCAACCCCTTTTCGAAGCCTTACTCACGCCAACACGCATCTATGTACCACAAGTTCTTCCATTAGTGAAAGAGCATCTTGTAAAAGGGATTGCCCATATTACAGGTGGTGGATTTGTTGAAAACATCCCACGCATGATGGATGAAACTCTTGCGAGTGAGATTAAGCTTGGCACTTGGCCTATTCCCCCTATTTTTGATGCACTTGAAAAATATGGGAAGATTCCGCATCTTGAAATGTATGAAATCTTTAATATGGGGATTGGGATGATTTTTGCGGTAAGCCCTGAAAACGTAGAACGTGTACAAGAAATACTTGGCGGGCTAGATGAAGAGAGTTTCGTCCTTGGGACTGTAAAAGAAAAGACGGATGATGCAGTGGAGTTCATAGGAGAATAATATGAAAATAGCTGTATTTGCCTCTGGAAATGGATCAAATTTCCAAGCGATTGCGGAGCAATTAAAGGAAAGTGAGATTGAAATCGCTTTTCTTTTTTCCGACCACAAGGATGCATTTGTTTTAGAAAGAGCCAAAAAACTACAAATACCAGAGTTTTCATTTGAATTAAAAGAGTTCTCCTCAAAGGCAGAATATGAAAAAAAAATCTTGTCTTTGTTGCAAGACTACGAAGTGGATTTTGTCGTTCTGGCTGGATATATGAAAATCGTGCATGGTACTTTGCTTGATGCCTATCAGGACCGTATACTCAACATACATCCGGCGTATTTACCTGAATTTCCAGGAGCGCATGGGATTGAGGATGCCTTTCTATCCGGTGCGAAAGAGAGTGGTGTGACCGTGCATTTGGTAGATAGCGGAATCGATACGGGCGGGATTTTGAAGCAAACGCGTGTGCCGATTAAGAAAGACGATACATTGGAAACATTTGAAAACAGAATCCATGCTGTTGAACATGAGCTCTATCCTGGAGTGATTGTTGACTTTGGAAAATTATTGGTGAGGGACTAAAATGCAAGAAAAAACACAATACGATGAAAATAAAGTGATTATCGTGGGGGATGGAACGGTTGGCTCCACCTATGCGCATTCCCTTGTCACACGAGATGTGGCGGATATTATTGGAATCATTGATGTGAACAAAGGAAAAGCTGAAGGAGATGCGATGGATTTGATGCATGCACTTCCTTACATGAATGTACCTGTCAAGACTGTCTTTTCGGCGGGATTTGAAGATTGTCATGATGCAGATATCGTTGCAATTACAGCGAATGCGCCAAACGCAAAATTCGATGCGGAGTTTTCTAGACTTACACTTCTTAAAAATAATGTGTCGATGATCAAAGAAATCGTTGAGAAAGTTGTGGAAAGTGGATTTAACGGAATCTTTCTTGTAGCAAGTAATCCGGTAGACGTCCTTTCCCAAGTGGTGATGGAAGTTTCAGGATTTCCAAGAGAAAAAGTGATAGGAACAGGGACCTTGATTGATACAGCGAGGTTGAAGCGAATTATCGCTGATCAAATCCAAGTGGATCCAAGAAATATTCATGGCTATATTTTGGGAGAACATGGAGAAAGTTCATTTGCTGCGTGGAGCAATATTACGATTGGTTCAAAAGCGATCTCCCGATGGGTGGCAAAAAATCCAGAGTATGAAATGCCGAGCTTTGATGAAATCGATGAACGGGTTCGGAACATCGGTTTTGATATTTTCCATAAGAAGGGGGCAACCTATTATGGAATAGCGAGTGCTCTCGTCAGAATTACAACGTCCATTTTGAGAAATGAAAACTCGATTTTACCCGTAAGTACGTACTTACAAGGGGAATATGGTCATGAGGGTGTCTTTATCGGAGTTCCTGCTGTTATCAATAAGCAAGGAGTGCGAGAAACACTGAATTTATATTTAAACGAAGATGAATTGCTAAAACTCGCAAAAAGCGTAACGCTTTTAAAGGAGAATTTTGAGAGCATAAGTTCGGAAATTAAAAAGGAGGACAAATGAGAAATTTCGAAGAATTTACCTATAATCGGCCCGATGTTGAGGGGGTGTTGGCTTCCCTTCAAGAGATTCAAGATATTTTTCAGACGACAACGGATGAATTCGTAGCAGAAGAAGCGTTTTTAAAACTTGAAAACATATCCCGTGAACTTGATACCTATTCAAATATTGCCTACATAAAATTTAGCGTTGAGATGGAAGATCCATTTAATAAGGCAGAGAAAGATTTTTGGAACGAAGCATCCCCTGTTTTTGGGAATGCATTTTCAAAAGTTCAAGAAGCCCTCTTATCGTCTAAAGTTGTAGATGCATTGAAAGAAAAGTATCCGGAGATGTATTTCAAATTAGCAACCTACCAAATCAAATTAGCAGATGAACGCCTTATTCCCTTACAAATAGAAGAAAATAAACTGAGCATGGCGTATGAAGAGCTGATAGGCAGCGCACAAATTTCATTTGACGGGGGGATTCACACATTACCTGAAATGGGGAAATATTCGACGAATGTAGACCGTGTTGTTCGGAAATCTGCACAGCTTGCCACGACAAAATTCTTTACTGACCATGAGGAAGAGTTCGACCAAATCTATCAGGACTTAGTCAAAAACAGAACAGAACAAGCGAAAATTCTAGGCTTTAAGAACTATACGGAAATGAGCTATTTCGTGCGTCAACGTATTGGATATGGACAGAAAGATGTTGAAAATTATAGAAGACAAATCTTAGAAACCGTTGTTCCATTAAGTGTGAAAATGCGTAAACGACAAGAAGATTTAGTAGGCATTCATCCCCTTCAGAGCTATGACTTGGAATACGCGTTTCCAGATGGGAATGCGTCACCATTTGGCACGACAGAGGAAAAAGTAAGTGCTGCTAAGAATATGTACAGAGAGCTATCGGTTGAAACGGGTGAATTCTTTGATAACATGGTGGAACATCATCTTCTTGATCTCGAATCGAAAAAAGGGAAACAGTCTGGTGGCTATTGCACAAGCATCTTAAACGAGAGAGCACCATTTATCTTTGCCAATTTCAACGGAACGAGCGATGATATTGACGTTTTGACCCATGAGGCGGGGCATGCCTTTCAAGTTTGGTCTTCAATGGATGTACCTCTTGCCTCAGCGCTCGTATGGCCAACGATTGAAGCAGCAGAAATATTCTCGATGTCGATGGAGTTTATTACTTGGCCTTGGATGGAAAACTTCTTTGGCAATCAGACGGAAAAATACAAATACACCCACTTATTAAGAGGGGTTCACTTCCTTCCTTACGGCGTATTGGTTGATCATTTCCAACATGAGGTCTATGAAAATCCAGATTGGACACCAAAAGATAGAAAAGATGCATGGCGCAGGTTGGAGAAGATGTACCTTCCTGAAGTACGTTATGACGACAATGCAGATTTAGAAAGAGGGATTTTCTGGTACAAGCAAGGACATATCTTTGAAGCCCCGTTTTACTATATCGACTATACCTTGGCACAAATTGTAGCCTTCCAAAATTGGAAAAAATTTATTGTCGACAAAAACCCTAATGCCTGGGCGGATTATCATCGTGTAGCAAAATTTGGCGGGACAAAGGATTTTACAGAACTGGTCAATCAGATGCATCTTCGCTCCCCATTTGAAACGGGGGCGCTAGAAGAAACCATACAAGCAATCGAAACCTACTTACTTCAAATTGACACAAAAAAATTATAAGATTCGAGGGAAAACATGACACGCGCATTAATCAGTGTAAGCGACAAAACGGGCATTGTAGAGTTGGCAAAAGAACTTGTTGCTTTAGGAATTGAAATTATCTCAACAGGTGGAACAAAGAGTACGCTTGAGGCATCAGGAATTGCCACAATTGGAATAGAAGACGTTACAGGTTTTCCTGAAATGATGGATGGAAGAGTAAAAACCTTACATCCGCTAGTGCATGGAGGCCTTCTTGGACGCAGAGATTTGGAAACTCACGTGGACGCCATGGCACAGCACAACATTCAGCCGATTGACTACGTGATTGTCAATTTATATCCGTTTAAAGAAACGATTTTAAAACCAGATGTAACAGAAGCAGAAGCGATTGAAAACATCGATATTGGTGGACCTAGCATGCTTCGCTCCGCAGCTAAAAACAATCAAAGTGTAACGGTTATAGTCGATCCACGCGATTATGAAGTCGTGTTAAACGAATTGAAAGAGAGCGGAAAAACAACTCCTGAAACTAGATTAAAACTCGCAGCAAAAGTTTTCCGTCATACGGCTGCATACGATGCGTTGATTGCTGGCTACTTAACGGAGGTGGCTGGAGAGAAGACCCCTGAAAAATTGACGCTCACCTATGATTTGAAGCAAGGGTTACGCTATGGGGAGAACAATCATCAGGATGCTGATTTCTATCAATCCGCACTACAAACAGATTATTCCATTTCATCCGCAAAACAATTAAACGGGAAAGAATTATCTTTCAATAATATCCGAGATGCAGATGCTGCGATTCGAATTGCTAGAGAATATCAAGAGCCAACAGTTGTGGCATTGAAACATATGAATCCTTGTGGAATTGGAACGGCGGAAACGATAGAAAATGCTTGGGATTATGCGTATGCAGCAGATCCGGTTTCCATCTTTGGAGGCATTGTTGTTTTAAACCGAGAAGTCGATAAAGAAACAGCTGAAAAAATGCATCCCATCTTCCTTGAAATTATTATTGCGCCATCTTTCTCAGAAGAAGCCTTCCAAGTATTGACAAATAAAAAGAAAAACTTACGTCTTCTTCAACTTGATTTTTCAAAAATTCAAGAGAGTGAGAAAGAGCTTGAATTCACAGGTGTTGTCGGGGGAATGCTCGTTCAAAATCAAGACGTGATTAAAGAAAACAGCGAAGATTGGAAAGTCGTAACAGAAAGACAACCATCAGAGAAAGAGTTGAAAGCGCTTGAATTTGCATGGAAATCCATCAAATACGTGAAAAGTAATGCAATTTTGATTGCAAACGATCATCAAACATTAGGTGTAGGTGCTGGGCAAATGAACCGAGTAGGCAGTGTGAAAATTGCCATCCAACAAGCGAAAGATAGACTTGACGGGGCGGTTCTTGCAAGTGATGCATTCTTCCCATTCTCTGATAATATTGAGGAAATTGCAGCAGCAGGAATTCGTGCGATTATCCAGCCTGGGGGGAGTGTACGAGATGAGGAATCGATTGTGGCAGCAAATAAACATGGAATGACCATGATCTTTACGGGAGTTCGTCACTTTAGACATTAATCCATCAACCGCACTGAAAAGCATCACGCGACCCAAAAGGATCAATTTTGAGGAATCTAAATCAAAGCGCATGAACATGAAAGTGTTAGAGTAAAACTTAAAATAAGGGGGGCGATTGCCCTCCTTATTTTTGATTCAATGGTCGAGAGGTGATGGAGTAGACTTTGTGTACGGATTTAAGGGATACATTGAGTGTCTCATGGGGACGGATGCGGGGGTTGACAAGTCTACGGCGCGCGAGTCCGTGTGGGAGTGTTTCATGGGGGTGGGTAAAGCCCTGCATTTTGGAAACGAAAAAAGCCCCGCAAAGCGGAGCCTTTTCAATTTAACTATTCAGCTTCAATCAGCCCATATTTCCCATCGTTTCGACGGTAAAGTACGCTAGTATGTGACGTATCCACATCTTTGAAAACAAAGAAGTCATGTCCAAGCATTTCCATTTGAATAATCGCTTCTTCACTAGACCATTCTTTCAAATCAAAGCGTTTCGTACGCACGATTTCTTCGATAGGCTCTTCAACTTCATCCTCTTCATCAACGGAAAAAATTTCAGCGGTTGACAAGGCACGATGTCCTCTGTTCACTTTTGTTTTATAGCGACGAATTTGACGCTCCAATTTGTCTGCAACTAAATCAATAGAACCGTAGAGATCTGGGCTAGTTTCTTCAGCACGCAAAGTCAAATTAGGAAGTGGAATGGTTACCTCAACTTTCGCAGTTTTTTCAGTGTAGACTTTCATACTCACATGTGCGGTTGCTTCAGTTGTTTCAGGGAAGAATTTTTCCACCTTTCCAACTTTTTTTTCTACATAGTCACGAATTGCACTCGTAACCTCAATATTTTCTCCGCGAACTTTGTATGTGATTGCCATAACAACTACCCCTTTCAAAGCAATACAAGATTGCCAGTTTCTTGAGCTTTCCAGAAGGACCACTCTTCTAACTCTTAAATTTATTTTATCGAATGATGCCTCTTTTTTCAAAGGATAAGGTTGTTTATCTTGCAAGGCTAAACGTCCGAATGGAAGCTGGATGTGCTGTTTCAAGAATATCCCTTGCATGATTGAGCGTTCTTCCAGTTGTATAGACATCATCAATCAAGAGAAGATGGCGATCAGCAAGTTTAGAACCACATTCTTCAAGAAGAAAAAAGGGATTGGGGGCGGTCATCCGCTCCTTTCTCGTTAATTCAGACTGAGCTCTTGGTGTTTCTTTTTTTCTTAGCGCGTGGATATAGGGCAGCCCACTTGACTTTAAGAGCTCTTCTACTTGATTAAATCCTCTCCTCCTTAAGGTCGTGCGACTAATTGGAATAGGAATGAGGAGTGCTTTTTCGTGTTTCAATGCAAGGAGTAGCTCTTGCTTGAACGCATGAGAAAGATGCAGCTCACCAAAAAATTTATATCTTGAAAAATAAAGGTGCATGGCGTCGTTATATTCGAAGAGGGCGTGATGGTCAAAATGTCGATTGGGATACTCGAGTTTCCATCTCTTGCAATCTGCACAAGTCCCAGTTTCCCCTGATTTTGCGCAATTTGGACAGGCGGGGTCCGATTTCTTAACAAAGCTTTCTCTACATGCAACACAAAGAGGATAAGGAGAACGACCAAAGAAGACTTCTCGAATCGTATAAGTTGCAAGAAACTCTTGTTCACAAAGGGGACATTTCATTTTATCCCTCCATTTCTTGTGCTAAAACACGGGATTACGCCTGTTTGAAGCCAACTTAAATGAATCCACCAGCAAGCCTCTTTGCCTAGCTAAGTGATTAAGAACTCGAATTTCTTTTTTAGATTCAATCATCGCCTTTGTTTTTTGGTCATAAAAGAAGCGAACAACGCCGTCTGGTCGGGTGAGCTTTCTCCCGCTTCTGCCTGCAATCTGAATCAAAACACTTTTGGTAAAGAGGGGATGGTCGCTACCGAGGACGAGGACGGAAATATCAGGAAAGGTTACCCCTCTCTCTAATATTGTGGTGGTAACGAGGCAGTCCATTTTACCTATTCTAAAATCTTCTATCTTCTCAATCCTTTGTTCATCTATGGACGAAACAGTTTCCAGTCGAAGGGTTGGAAATTCGTTAGAAAGAATTTCAGCTAGATTGTCCAAATCACGTATAACTGGGTAGAAAATAAGAAAAGGAAATCCGTCCTCCATCATTTGCTGAACGGAGTGTCCAAACTTTTTAGGTAGTTTCTTTTCCTGAATTTGCCTTCGCCAATCTGGCGTAAACACGAATGATGGCGTAACAAGAGAATGCTGGTGAAACCTTGCAGGAAGTGTAACAACTCTGTCGACTGTCCGATGACCCGTTTTTTTGGCTATTCGCCCTGGTGTTGCACTTAAATAAATCAAAGCACTTTCCGTCTTTTTTGCTTGCTGCAAACTGAATTCTAAAAACGGATTATCGACAAAGGGAAAAGCATCGACCTCATCTACGATGCAAACATCGAACGCTTGATGGAACCGCGCGAGCTGATGCGTAGTCAAGAGGATGAGTGGCGTCAGCCGATACACTTCATCACTTTTTCCATAGAGGCAACAAAGGTCAATCGATTGAAACGCATCTTGAATACGCGGCTTTAACTCTAAGAGGACATCAATTCTCGGAACAGCAATGCAGATTCTTAAGCCCTGCTTGAGGGCAGCCTCAATTCCCTTGAACAAGATTTCGGTCTTTCCTGCACCTGTCACTGCATGCAAAAGTAGTGTCTCTCTTCTCAAAACTGCTTGGACCACTTTTCTGCTGCATCTTTTTTGTTCACTCGTTAACGCTCCTTTCCAAGTCATATGAACGTCAAGAGCAGGCAGCATTTTGGGAGTAGCCTCATGAAGAAAAACTTGATTACTTGAAATTCTGCCAAGCTGGGTGCAATCAGGGCAATAAAAGCAACCATTTGGTAACTTAAACTCACGTTTTTCCTTTATCCCACCACAGCGATTACATTGAATAAAACCTCCTCGTATGGTCATGCAAGGGGATTTTTCAATAGAGGTTCCATTTAAATTTTCACTCTTTATAAAAGAATCGATTTCCTCCAAAAAAACAGGAATCTTCCGTCCACGTAAATCCATCATTTCACCGCCTTCATTCACTTTTGGTAGGAGAATATACGCAGGTTAAATGAAATCGTGTATTTTTTTAAAAAAGCATAAAATTTTTGAAAAAAACAGATATTTATATAGGTCGTTTTTTTAAAAATATAGAAAATGATATACAATAGGGTCGAAGGGAGGGGAAGAAAATGAAAAGAAATAAAGCGGTTATTGCCATATTTTTAGGATTGATTGTAGCTTCTATCATAGGTTTAGTCGTTGTAACCATCAATCAACAACCAGAAATTCCAAAGACTCATGAAGCAAAAGGAAACGAAAAGGAACCGGACGCGGAAGGGAAGATTGGGGTTGTAAATACTGACGAGGCAAACAAAGAGGATAATGGCGTGCTTGATGAAGATATCAATGGGGACGGCTTGCCAGATACTGCCACAACGGTAACGCACAATTACTTAAGTATCA
>JAITHN010000189.1 GCA_031279745.1 Streptococcaceae bacterium | reverse complement strand
GCAAAACATCTTGGATTTTGAAAAAGATTATCCGGATGCAAAAGTGGTGTTACTTGAACAAAATTATCGTTCAACTAAATATATTTTAGCTTCAGCAAATGCGCTCATTCAAAATAATGGCAACCGCATCAAAAAAAATCTCTTTACTGATGAGACAGAAGGCAAAAAAGTGCATCTGTATCGCGGAACGACGGAAAAAGATGAGGCAAATTTTGTTATCGAACAAATCCTTCAAAATTCGGATACTAGGAAATATAAAGATTTTGCTGTTCTCTATCGGACAAATGCGCAAAGTCGGGTAATGGAAGAAGCGCTCCTAAAATCTAATATTGCTTACACCATGGTAGGTGGACATAAGTTCTACGATCGTCAAGAAATCCGGGATATTATTAGCTACCTCAATATTTTATCCAATCATCGCGATGGATTTAGCTTCCGCCGAATCATCAATAAGCCGAAGCGGGGCATTGGTCCGAAGAGTTTGGAAAAATTGGATGAATTCCGCCAACTTTATAATTTTTCAGAAGTGGAAGCAACCATGCATATCTCCCTTTCGGATATAACTGGGAAAGCCGGAAAGGAGTTGGATACCTTTGGGCAAATGATGGTCAAGATTCTGGAAGGGATTGCTTCGAAAACGGTTACGGAAATTACGGAAACCGTATTGAACCAATCTGGCTATCTTGCAGATTTAAAACAGCAAAAGAGTATTGAAGCACAAACAAGAATAGAAAACTTGGAAGAGTTCTTAAGTGTAACCAAACACTTTGATGAAGAATGGGAACCTGTTGAGGGGGAAACACGACTTTCAAGCTTTTTAAACGATCTAGCCCTCGTCAGTGATGTGGAAACAGAAGATGCGGCGGAGAAAAATGAAGTCACATTGATGACGATTCATGCTGCAAAGGGTCTAGAGTTTCCAGTCGTCTTTGTGCTGGGTGTAGAAGAAGGGGTATTCCCATTAAAACGGGCAATGGAGGAGATTGAGGAACTGGAGGAAGAACGTAGACTTGCATATGTTGCCATCACTCGAGCAGAAGAAGAGTTATTCCTCCTTCATGCTGAGGCGAGGACGCTTTACGGCGAAACCAAGTACAATCGTCCGAGTCGGTTCTTGAGCGAACTTGGGGAAGAAAATACTGTTTCAAGTGGATCGGCCAGAACAAGGAATACAAGTTTTAATGTTCGCTATGCTGACGGAGACCAAGTATTTTCAGGTGGGAAGAGGATGAGCCTTGAACAAGCCATGGCGTCACTCAATGTGAAGAAAACGAAAGAGATTACACCATTCATGAAGAATGTAGAGGAGAAAAAATCGACCGTTGTACCATTGGATTGGGCTGTGGGAGATATTGCCCTCCACAAACTTTGGGGAGAAGGGGTTGTACGGAAACTCCATGGAGCAGGTGAAGATTTAGAGTTGGATATTGCTTTTCCAGAAAAAGGGATGAAACGCCTCCTCGTGAAATTCGCGCCCATTACAAAAAAATAAGACGTTGTTTCAATAGAACTCCAAAGTCCAGTTTGGAATGCTTGTAATTCAAAAAAATAAGGGAAAGCGTTATACTAAAAAGAGATAAAGGAGGATGCACATGGATTTTTTAAATGATTTAAAAGAAAAAGTGGATGAAATTGTGAAAGGTAAACCGGAGGTTGCCAAAGAAAAAGTTACGGAGTTAGTCGATGGACTAAAAGGTGCAAAAAATTCTCTCCACCTTGAGAAAATTGAACCCTTAAAAACAAACGCTAAAGATCGTGTGAATGCGGCGAAAACTGATTTGACAGATGTTGTTGAAAAACTGAATGATTTAAAGAATAAAAATTATCGCACGATGATTGTGATTGATAAGACAGGAATCAAGCGCTCCATTGTGACAGATCGTCCAACGAAACATACGATAAAATGGAAAAGCAAAGGCTATTAAGGAATATTGAGAAGAAAAGTGCCAAATTGGCGCTTTTTTTTGTACAGTCTTAGGATGAGAATTGACAGCCATCATGAAAAGAAGTAATATAAGTACAGAGTTATATAAGTTGACGTTTATATAACGACAATTTCAACATTCACCACAGTTTACGGACGGAGGTCCTTATGAAAATAGAAAATATTACCCCATTTTTACATTTTACTCATGGTCTGTCTTGTGAGACGAGGATACGAATTTTGTATGCACTCGTTGAAAAAGAGCATTCGGCAAGTGAGTTGTTATCGATTGTAGGAGGAACACAGCCAAATTTATCTCAGCATCTTTCCTGTTTGGTAGAATGTGGTTTCTTGACAAAACGAACACATGGAAGATTTAATTTCTTTTCGCTAAAAAATGAAGAAATTAAAGCATTTTTATCCGTGATGGATTCTACGGTGGAATCCATGCATTGGACAGGCACGAATAGAGTTTGCGGAAAGGAAGTGGACTAAATGAAAACCAATCAAAATCTTCATACCAATAGAGAAGGGCTAGAAAATAAACCGATGAAATCGTCTTGTTGTTCTGACAAGGATCAGCTGAAAGGCGATTTCTGTGGAGATAAAGTTCAATCAAAATCGGATTGTTGTTCAGAAAAGACACAGGAAAAATCGGATTGTTGTTCAGAAAAGACAAAGGAAAAATCGGATTGTTGTTCTGAAAAGACACAGGAAAAATCGGATTGTTGTTCAGAAAACCTAACCGAAACATCAGTCTCTACAATGGAGGGGCAACTCCGTACCAACCATTCAAAACATGTAGGCAATGAAGACGTACAACTCTCAGAACCTCCTACAATCAAAAGGATAGTAGAAGAATATAGAATTTCTGGCATGGATTGCGGAAGTTGCGCCCTCACGATCAAAAAGGATTTGGAAAAAATTCCAGGAGTGGAAATGGTGGATGTGGCGTTTGCCACTGCAAAAATGAAAATTCAATATCAACCTGAACATGTGAATAAGGAGATGATTGTGGATCATGTTTCCAAAATTGGCTATTCAGCATCAACAGAGGAACATGGGATTGGGGAAAAAGAAGCAAAACTGTCTCAACTTGTGAAATTGGGAATTTTGTTCTTCCTCATCGGTTTAGTCTTTCATTTGGGCACACATTTTCATATGGTTGCTGATAGCTTCTTTATCGCGACTCTCCTTACACTTGGGTTAAAAATCTATCAAAACGCGTATTTCTCTTTGAAATCCTTTTCTCTAGATATGAATGTACTGATGTCTCTTGCTTCTATTGCTGCACTCTTTATTGGAGAAGTGATGGAAGGGGCAATGATTCTCTTCCTTTTTCAAGTCGGTTTGCTCCTTCAGTCTCGAGCGCTTCGGACGACAAAAGCAAGTGTCGAGTCGTTAATCGAAATGTCGCCAAAGACTGCTTTAGTAAGGATTGGAGTAGAGTGGGAAGAAAAGAATGTGGAAGACGTTCAAATTGGCGACATCCTCCTCGTCAGAGCGGGAGAGAAACTTCCTTTAGACGGAGTGGTGCGCCAAGGATTTTCAGAAGTTGATGAATCTTTAATCACTGGTGAAAGTCTATACAGCGAGAAGGGTGTAGGAAGTAATGTATACGCTGGAACAATGAACCAAAACGGAGTGTTTCAAGTTGAGGTTACCCAAAAGAGTGAGGACTCAACGATTTCCAACATGGGGAAATTAGTCGAAAGAGCAGGCTTAGAAAAATCGACATCAGAGCTATTTGTAGATAAATTTGCTCAAATTTATACGCCACTTGTATTTGTTGTGGCGATGCTTACGATTTTTATCCCCGTTATATTCTTTCAAGGTTCTATTCAAGACTGGGGAATGAAAGGACTAGAAGTTCTCATCATCGCCTGTCCTTGCGCGCTAGTTATATCAACACCTGTGACGATTGTTTCAGCAATTCACGCCAATGCTAAGCACGGAATTTTGGTGAAAAATGGCATTGTGATAGAAAATGCATCTAAAATAAAAGCTGCAGTTTTTGATAAAACTGGAACACTTACAGAAGGAGTTCTAGATGTAGAAGAAGTAGTGTCTATCTCTGAGGCTTCAACGGATGAAATCCTCTTACTTGCAGCAAGTTTGGAACAATATTCCACTCACCCAATCGCAGAGTCCATCGTGAAACGAGTGGATAAGAAGTCCTTGATCGCACCGACCAAACATGAAACAATTTTAGGTTTGGGTGTGAAGGGAATAATTGGCAGGGACTTGATTGAGGTTAAGAAAGCAAAAATCGAAGATGAACAAGGGAATGGACTCGGTCAAAAGGTGAAGGAAAGGGAGGCATCAGGGGCACGTGTCATCGAAGTTGTCAAAAACGATACAGTGCTTGGGTTCATTTTACTTAAGGATAAAGTGAAACCTTATGCGAAAGAGCTAATTCTTGAGTTGAGAAATTTTGGACTTGACGAAATCACAATGCTTACGGGGGACACTGAAACAGTGTCTAACCAGATTGGACATTCGATTGGACTCACAAGCATTCAGTCCAATTGCTTGCCAGAAGATAAATTAAATTATGTACAGGCGCTTCAATCAACAAAGTCCACCATGATGGTCGGAGATGGAATGAACGACTCTCCCACGCTTGCCTATGCAGATGTTTCTATTTCAATGGGAGCAGGAGCAAGTGAAATGGCACTAGAGACTGCGAGCGTTGTCTTAGTTAAAAACGACCTTTCGAAAATTCCGCTCTTCCTCAAAATCGCGAAACGTGCTAGGGGCGTGTTAGTTGAGAATTTAACCCTCTCGATTCTCGTAAAAATCGCAGCCTTCATCCTCATCTATCAAGGCATAATGCCGATATGGTTGGCAGTTTTGAGCGATTCAGGCGTCAGTGTCCTTGTCATTTTGAACGCACTACGGCTTCAAAGGAAGTAACAAAATAATCGTATTCACCTATAAAAAAGGGTTGCCTAGAACTTTCGTTCATGGGCAACCCTTTTGAATAAAAACGGTAAACTCAAAATCTTTGATTATTTTGCTGAACTAGAGCTTGAAGTGCTTCCGCTTGTTCCGTTGAAATCATCAAGAACAGTCTTGAATGCGTCATCTGTAACTTTTACATTCGCTTTTTTCAGCTCTTCTCCGATTGTTTTGCTAACAAAAGTTTGATCTGCCATCACTGTTTTCGTTGCAATATCATCGATTTGTTTGCTGTATTTACTCATATCGTTTCCTTTATCAGAGTTTTTGTCCATTTTCACGATATAGTAAGTGGTTTGATACGTTTGAGGGTCAGTAACCGTGATAAGATCACTCACTGCTCCATCTTTTAATTTGAATGCAGCTGTTTGAACTTCAGCCGGAATCGTAGTGGATGAAGAGTCAAAGCTCACTTTTCCACCATCTTTTTTAGAAGCATCCGTTGATTTTGATTTGGCAATTTTTGCAAAGTCAGCGTCTTTTGCTTTCACTTCAGTTAAAACTTTTTTCGCTTCTTTTTCATCTGTTAATGTAATGATAGAAGCAGTCACTTCAGGATGGAAAGCTGTCCATGCCGCCTTCTTTTCTTTATCCGTCAATTTAACGTGGGATTTAAGACCAATTTCAAACGCTAATTGAGATTTGATTTGATCTTTATACGTTGCTTCAGTAAATCCTGCTTGAGCAAGAGTTTGAGCAAATGAATCACCATATTGTTTTTTCGTTTCGTCAAATTTTTTGTCAATCTCTTTTTCGTTCACTTTATCTGCATAGGCTTTATCGAATACTTTATAGACGATCATTTCACGAACAAGACCTTGGTTCGTAGAGTTTGTTTTTGCACGGTTGTAGAAGTCTTCGACCGTGATTTCTCCGCCCTTCATCGTCGCGATGTCTTTTGAACCGCTACAAGCTGCTAATGTGGTCACACTGAATAAAGTAATTGCGCCAAGAATAAGTTTTTTCTTCATTTTTCTCTCCCTAATTTCTAAAAATAGTAGTACATAAATTATTTTAACATATTCTAGCTTAAATTCAGCTTAAAACATACGATTTCTTTTTTTTTTCAATTTTAAATTTATGATAAAATAAAATTTGAATGGAGGGGATTCAATGAGCTATCAGAGGATAGGCGAGTCCATAAATTTAAAGGAAATAAAAAAACTCTCAAAATTAAGCGAGGGAAGTCTTTTACAAAAATTTACCCGGGATCAACAATTGGCGAAGATTCTTTCAGGAAGTGATGCTCGATTATTGATGGTGATGGGTCCATGTTCTGCGCATGATGAAGAAGCGGTCGTCGAATACGGGCGAAGATTAGCAAAACTACAAAAAGAAGTGGAAGAAAAAATCTTTTTTGTGATGAGAGTCTATACCAATAAACCGCGTACCATAGGAGATGGCTATAAAGGAATGCTCCATTCTAGTGCGAGCACACCTGAAGAAGTCAATATTTTTCAAGGTGTAAAAAAAGTTC
>JAITHN010000186.1 GCA_031279745.1 Streptococcaceae bacterium | reverse complement strand
ACTCGCATCATTGGCAACAAAGACCAATTTTGCTTTTTGTCTTCTAATTTCTTCTAAAACAATCGCTTCACCAGAGGACAATTTTTTGGCACGCATGGCAAGCCCTAATAAATTCAGTAGCTTTTCTCTAGAGGTCATCTTTAAACAACTCCTGACGTGCTTTTTTATGCTCCACATAGTCGTAAAGTTCTTGATAAAACTCATCTGTAAGCTCCGCATTCAAAACTCTATCCAGAATTTTTTTCTTTTTAGAAAGCAAGACTTCTTCTGGATCAAGTCCAATGTATGCGCCTCGCCCAGCAGCTTTCCCAGTTGGGTCGATGGAGACAACCCCATCCTTCGTTTTAGCAATACGAACGAGCTCTTTTTTAGGAAATTGTTGATTGGAAACGACTGATTTTCTTAACGCTATTTTCTTTTGCAATCAGAGCCTCCTGCTTATTCATTATCCTCTTCACTTGTTTGAACTTCCTCAACCAATGTTTCACTTAATTCTTCAACGCCATCAGTTCGAGATTCTTCTTCTGCGTAAACTTCTTCAACCTCTAATTCTGATTCTTTTGAGATAGATTCAAATTCAAGAAACTCGTCTTCTACAGCAACTCCTTCAACAGCGCTCTCATCTGAATAATATTTCGCTTCAAAATCATCAATGCGTTTGTTGTATTCCACGAGAAACTCATCGATTTCGCTCTCACGTTTAATATCGATACGATAACCTGTTAAGCGTGCAGCTAATCTAGCATTTTGACCTCTTTTCCCAATCGCAAGGGAAAGCTGGTGATCTTGTACGAACACGGTTGCCGCGCGGTCGTTTTCAGGTTCAAAATAAACCGCAACAACTTCTGCAGGACGTAAAGCGTTTGAAATGTAATCAAATGCATCATCGCTATAGTAGATGACATCCATGAATTCTCCGTGCAATTCGTTTTGAATCGCTTGTATTCTGCTTCCACGTGGTCCGACTACTGTCCCAATCGCATCGACTGATTCGCTATTGCTGTAAACAGAAATCTTACTTCTTTCTCCAGGCTCACGCGCAATATTTACAATTTCAATCGTTCCATCATAGATCTCCGGAACCTCATTTTCTAATAAACGGCGAACCAAGTCAGGATGACTGCGACTCACATTGATTTGTGGTCCTTTTGAACCTTTATTTACACGGTAAACATAAACTTTGATACGATCGTGTGCTTGATATTTTTCCTTTGGAATCCTGTCTTTTTCTTGCATAACCGCTTCAATCTTTCCAAGATTGACGTAGATGTAACGGTTATCCATACGCTCGACTGTTCCCGTCATAATATCATTTTCATATTGTGAGTATTCTTTGTAAATCACGGAACGCTCTTCTTCATGAACGGTTTGTACGATAACTTGTTTCGCCGTCTGCGCAGCAATACGCCCGAAATCTTTTGGCGTCTTTTCTATTTTGATTTTGTCGCCGATTTCATAGTGCTTGTTCATCTCATGTGCATCTTCTAGAGAGATTTCGAGGTTGCTGTCAAAAACCATATCAACAACTTCTCTTTCTTGGAATACTTTAAAATCGCCCGTTTTTTCGTTGAACGTCACTTTTACATTTTGTGATTGTCCATAATATCTTTTGTAAGCTGCCACTAAGGCACGCTCTAAAGCATCAATAACGATTTCCTGTTTGACTCCTTTTTCCTCTTCAATCGCAGCCAATGCTCTCAGCATTTCTTTTGACATTTTTCTCTCCTTTAAAATTTAATTGCGCGTCTAGCTTTTGCAATATTCTTTCTTTCGATTTCTATTTCTTTCTCACGAGTTTTGATACGAATGTTAAGCGTAAGGCTCTCAGCAGATAATTTCACCAAATCCCCTTCAAACACTTTTACCCCGTCTATCGCTTGATAAAGAGAAATATTTATATATTCCCCAACCGCTTGTTCATAATCCGACTCTTTCTTCAACGGCCTCTCTGCTCCTGGAGAAGAAACTTCAAGAAAATATGCTTCTGGAAATGGATCCGGGGTGATTTCATCGAGTTTCACACTCAGCTCTTCGCTTACGAGCGCAGTATCCTCGATATCTATCCCTCCTGGTTTATCAATGAATACACGAAGGAAATAGTTTTTTCCTTCCTTCACATATTCAATTTCAACAAGTTCAAACTGGAATTTGTTTAAAATGGGATGGACAATTTCTGTGACAGTTTCAACAATCGATGACAAATGAACCCTCCTTTTTTCCATAAAAGAAGTGAGCGGAAATCCGCTCACCCCTTCACATCGTATCTTTACTTTTTGTACTATAACACAAAAGCTTTATGCTTACAAGAAGATTGCATGCATTGGTGTTTCTACAATCCTCTGAAAAAGTTCACTCGCACATACAAAACTTACTTATCCTCACTGATGGTTGCTTCTTTTCTCGAAACGCGGCACTTCCACCACTTTGAAGAAAAGGAATAACGTTGTAAACACCCATATCGTCTTTTGATTTAAATCAGGCAAAAACAGGACGAGGAGGGAAGTCAACACTATTGGACTTGCAGAAGTTAGAAGGACCAATTTCCAACTCTCTACAAATCGAACAGAGATGCCTACCATTTTTAGATACATCCATCCTCCAAGAGCTAGAATCAATGTATAAAACAACAAACCAAAGACTGCTGGGATGATACTTATCATCAGAAAAATACCGAATACCCAGGCGGGGCTGCTCATGCGCTCTAAGACGCTCCTCAATTTGACCCCAGTCACATTTTCAAATGATTCCTTGTCATACCGTATATAGTTGGGTTGAAATTGTTCACCGCCCGAAGCTTTTCCATTCGCACTCGGTATGCGAATCACGAAAAAATGCTTTAAAAAAGAAATCGATGGAACTTCTGTTCCTTCTAAATCTTCCGTCTTATCCTTCCACTTGTCTTCCGGGTCAAATGTAAATATAAACTGATCGGATTCATACACGAATCCTTCGCTCAATGAATCTAATTTCCCATTCTCTATCGTGAAATCAGGAAGCTTCTTTCCCACTGCTTTCACCTCTTTCAAGAGATGATTGGTCTCCCCCCACAAACGAATCGCAATAGGGACGGAAGAAATGATAGCCAGGATACAGAAATAAATGGAGGTCTTCCAAAATGCAATCTTTCTCCCGCTCCATATTTTCTCGAGATGAAAAAATGACGCTCGAAAATAACCGAAAATATCTTTCAAACCCTCACCTCTTAACTAATCTTTCATCTCTTTTACTTTAATCAACCGAGTGATTTCGCTTCTTTCCGTTTCTTCAAGCTTCATTTTAATATAAGCGATTGTTTCATTCAATTGGGGAATGGTCATGTATTCTAACGCATTCACACGCCGCCTTGTTCGTTCGATTTCCTTGCTCATCAGCTGGCATGTTTTTTCCGTTTCAACTAATTGCAATAAATCAGGTAGGTTTTTCGCCATTTTATAAAACGACTCATCTAGCTCCTTGGTCGAGTTAACAAAGCCGTTGTTTAAAGGTTTCTTTATGATTTCACTGTCATATTGAAAATTATATACGGGCACCGTCACGCTCATGACATTTTTTTGAGCAGGCGTGAGTTTCACTTTGGTCGCTGGTATCAGCATGCTTTCCTCTAAAAATTGTTCGGGAAGATCTGCATTTGCCACGGCAAAATTTCTCATGGACGAAACGAGTTGACCTTCAACCTTTTCTCTAAGGGCATTGTTTTTTCGTATGAGTAAAATAAATTGACGCATCAATTCATCTTGCTTATCTTTCAACAACTTATGACCTCTTGAAGCGGTCGTCAGCCTCTTTTTTAATTTATTTAACTCCATCCGAGTAGGATTTACATTTAGTCGAACCATGTTACACCTCTTTTGTCAGATATTCATCTAGCAAATCGTCCTTAATCCGTTTCAGCTCTTCTCTTGGCAACATGCGAAGAAGGTCCCATGCAAAATCAAGCGTTTCAAAAATATCCCGATTGCTCTCAAACCCTTGAGACACATATTCTTTTTCAAATCGGTCTGCGAATTTTGCATAAATCTTATCTACTTCACTTAGCGCACTCTCGCCTAGAACTACAGAAAGCTCTTTTGCTTGTTTCCCTTCCGCATAGGCTGCGAACACTTGGTTCATGGTAGGCGCATGATCTTTCCTTGTTTTCCCTGCTCCGGTTCCTTTGTCTTTCAAACGAGATAAGCTTGGAAGTACATCGATTGGAGGCATAATCCCCGTTTTATACAGTTCTCTTGAAAGGATGATCTGCCCTTCCGTAATATACCCCGTCAAATCCGGGATGGGATGTGTTTTATCATCTTCTGGCATCGTTAAAATTGGAATTTGCGTAACGCTTCCGGCTTTTCCTCGAATGCGTCCAGCACGCTCATAAAGAGTTGCCAAATTGGTATACAGATAACCTGGATACCCGCGGCGTCCTGGTACTTCTCTTCTGGCTGAAGAGATTTCACGAAGTGCTTCACAGTAATTTGTCATATCCGTCATGATGACCAAAACATGCATCCCTTTTTCATAAGCCAAATATTCCGCAGCCGTCA
>JAITHN010000181.1 GCA_031279745.1 Streptococcaceae bacterium | reverse complement strand
AAAATCCGTTGAAATCCATCGTTTTTTTCGTTTCCGTCTCAAGCGACTTTGTTAATTTACCATGTAGAAAAAAAGTTTGCAAGGATTTTTACAACTTTTTTTCAATTTTTTTCTCCTTTGTTTCAATGACCTTCAAAACAACATTGTTCCCAACATTTTAAGGGTCTATCTTTTTGCTGATTGCGAAATAAAAGACAAGATTGAGAGTACCACGCTTGTTGTTTTCGAAAGATTGACGGCTACGACACAGTCACCCGCACCAAACAGGGAACCCTGAACGAAGCGGACCCTACTGGAAAAAAACACAAAAGCCCGCATTCCACAATGGAATCGCGAGCTTATCGTGGCGCATTAGTCGATTGTTTCAAATTGATTTAATGCAAGCGGTAAATAAATCGTAAATGTCGTCCCTTTGTCTAGCTCCGTATCTACGGTTATCGTTCCTTTATAATTGGTGATGAATTTCTTTGCAATCGATAATCCTAGACCATTCCCGCCCTTAGTGCGCGCACGTGCCTTGTCAACTCGATAGAAGCGGTTGAATATTTTCCCCGCATCTTCCTGGCTCATCCCTTCACCGAAGTCTTGGATAGAGATCTTCACTCTTTCACTCTCTCCTGAACCCGCCAGAGCAACTGATACAATAATCCTATGGTCGTCTTTTGAATACTTTATTGCATTGTCAATCATAATAATCATCAATTGTTCGAAATGATATTTGTAAAACTTCACAATCTTATCTTTTGGCAATTGATCCTCAAAAATAATTTCAAAATCAGCATGTAGAAGACGGAAATTTTCAACCGTCCGTTGAACCACTTCTTTTGCCCATGTTGTCTTGGAAAGGAAGGAGTCATCCATAACTTCCGCACGGGAGAGCTCGAGCATTTCCTGAACAAGATTTTTCATCCTTGAAATTTCTTGTAAAGAAGCATCAATCCCCTTCGCCAATACTTCTGGATCATCTTTCCCCCACCTAGCAAGCATGGAGAGGTGCCCTTCAACAATCGCAACCGGCGTCCTCAATTCGTGCGAAACATCGCTTACAAACTGTTCTTGAGATTCAATGTACGCACGCATCTGAAGAATCATCTCGTTAAAAATTTTCGCCAAATCTTCCAACTCGTCATTGGTATTCAATTCCTCCATCTTCATCTCAGATTTCGGATCATCTTTAATGATTTCCATCGTATTTTTTAAAATCTTGATGGGATTTAGAAAGTAATTTGCCAAGAAAAAACCTAAAACGGATGAAATAAGCATGCTTAAACACTCTAAAATTAAGAGTACAATTAAAAGTTCCGTCCGCAAAAGGTAAAATTCATCCAGTTTATAAAAGATTTGGATGTATCCGATTAACTTCCCGTTTAAGGCACTGTGAATTTCTTGCGTCTTTAAGTATCCGGTTTCCTGACCGAGACCAACGGTTTTTAGACCATCACTCTCCTTTTGGATCAAATTTATCTCTTTACCATCCGAAGAATAAACTAAAAACTTGTCGGGACTATATACGTTGAGGACCACTCCTTCTGCAGTGATTTCACTTAAAAGCGTTCCCGCATTATTCTTTTGTCCCTCATCTCGGTCGCCTTCAGCCTCGTCTTCTCTTTGCAATTCAGAAATGGTCGTAATAATCGTCAAATCTGAATCTTGAATACTCAGCCGCTCCTCAACTTTTTGAACGATTCGCTCCATTTTTTTTCGTTCATTAGTCGTAAGTAGATCGACAGAAGTCTTGTAGGTGACGACTGCAAAGATGGTGAAGACGATAAAAATGAAGACACTACTTGCAAAGGCCCACTTTACTGTTAAAGATGGGCCCGTGCTCTTTCTATCCTTTATTGCTTCTAGCATTAACGACGCATTACATATCCAGTACCCCGAACGGTCTGAATGTAACTATCCTCTCCTGGAACGTCGAGTTTGTTTCTCAAATAACGAATATATACGTCAACGACATTTGTTTCTGTATCGCTGTCATATCCCCAAACCTTGCGAAGTAAATCTTCACGACCTTGGACAACATTGATATTTTCAATTAAGCTCAAAAGCAATTCATATTCACGTTTTGTAAGCACGATGATTTGATCATCGCGTCGCACAATATGATTATCTTTTTCAACAAAAATATCTCTGTATGAAATTCTATTGTCACTATCCTCAATCGTTTCCTGCTTCACTGAAGAACGGCGCAATAATGAACGAAGACGTGCAAGCATTTCCTCAATTGCAAACGGCTTCACGACATAGTCATCCGCCCCATGGTCCAAACCACTCACTCGATCGATAACTGAATCTCTCGCAGTCATCATAATAATCGGCGTATCTTTTACTTGGCGGATTCTTCTTGCCACTTCTAAACCATTTAATTCTGGCAACATTAAATCCAACAAGATAATATCTACATCCGACAATTCTAGCGCTGCATCCAATCCAGCACGACCATTGTATTGAATTTCAACCTCATATCCCTCATGCATTAATTCTAATTGAAGGAAGCTCGCTAAATTCTTTTCATCCTCAATAATTAGTACCTTACTCATTTTTTCTCCTTTACGTTTTACTTTTCGTCATACCAATCATAGTGGAAAATTCCTTCTCTATCCACACGCTCGTATGTATGTGCACCAAAATAATCTCTCTGCGCTTGTATCAAGTTTGCTGGCAAGCGTTCGCTTCTATATGAATCGAAGTAGGCCAATCCACTTGAAAATGTTGGAACAGGAATTCCATTAGCAACTGCTAATTGAACGACTTCTCTTACAGAACTTTGATATTTTTTGGTGATCTCCGAAAAATATTCGTTCAATAAAAGGTTTTCCAAATCAGCATCCGCCTCATATGCGTCAGTGATCTTTTGCAAGAATCTTGCACGAATGATGCATCCTGCACGCCAAATTTTTGCAATCTCACCAAACGGCAAGTCCCAGCCCTCTTCTTTTGAAACTGCTCTCAATTGAGAGAACCCTTGTGCATAGCTCATGATTTTTGAGAAATAGAGCGCTTGGCGAATTTTTTCAATCAGTTCTGCTCTATCTCCTTGGTAAGGCGTTTTCTCAGGTCCTTCTAAGATACGGCTCGCTTTCACACGTTCGTCTTTGTAAGCGGAAATAAATCTTGCAAAAACAGACTCTGTAATCAGCGGAAGCGGAACACCTAAATCAAGCGCAGATTGACTCGTCCATTTTCCAGTCCCTTTGTTTCCAGCAGAATCTAAAATGCTGTCAACAATTGCTGCATCTGTCAGATCATCTTTTCTAGTTAGGATGTCTGCGGTTATTTCAACGAGGTAGCTGTCAAGCTCCCCGCGGTTCCATTCAGCAAATACTTCATGAAGCTCATCTGCACCCAGCCCTAATAAACTTTCCAACAAGGCATAGCTTTCAGCAATGAGTTGCATGTCCCCGTATTCAATCCCGTTGTGCACCATTTTCACATAGTGTCCTGCACCGTTTGGCCCGATATACGTTACACATGCTTCCCCGTCTTCTGCTTTTGCAGCAATTTGCTCGAAAACAGGCGCAATAAGGTCATAGGCTTCTTTTTGCCCACCTGGCATGATGGATGGCCCTTCAAGAGCTCCTTTTTCTCCACCAGAAACACCCGCCCCTATGAAATTAATTCCTGATTCATCTAGTTCTTTATTTCTGCGCATTGTATCCGGAAAATGTGTATTTCCCCCATCTATTAGCACATCTCCTTTTGACAAATATGGAAGCAACGACTGTATCGTTGCATCTGTTGCGTGACCTGCTTGCACCATCAACATGATTCTGCGCGGTGTTTCGATCGTCTGAACAAATTCCTCAATTGAGTATGTTGGAATGAAATTCCGCTCAGGATGTTCCTTTACTACTTCTTCTGTCTTAGAAGCCGTGCGGTTAAAGATTGCTACTGTATACCCACGACTCTCGATGTTCATGGCTAGGTTTTTTCCCATTACTGCCATTCCGACAACACCAAAATTAGCTTTCGACATATATAACTCCTTATCAAAGATTATTAAAAGGCTTACGTAATGATGGGCTCCATCATTAGAAAATAAAATCCTCAAATTTAATATACCACGATTCTTCTAATTAATATAATGCTTTGTATAATTTTTTTTCTTTGTTCTAATTATTTAAAAAAAATTAAGAAAGATTCATAATATTCAGGGCTTAGGCATCGACAAGGTGGCAGGCAACAAAGCTAGGAAAGAGCGGCTTGGCGATAGTTCCGTTATCCATCAGCACGGTTATCCGACAGAGTGGTTATCCGACAGAGTGGTTAAGTATCCGTACGGTTCTGGGCAGAGTAGCAGATATCATCATTCAAGTTCAACCGTCCGTATAAAGTTATCGGCTACTCTGTAGGAGATGAAGCATAAAAGCGAAACTAAGTTCTATCATCCGGATAATGGTTTAAGCGACTCTACAGAAAATAAAAAAGACGCTGGAACATTGTGCTGTCCAGCGCCTTACTTAATATTTATTCATCTTCTTTAAACAAGTCTTCAAGACCAGAAAATGGACTCGTAGCCTCTTCTTCCGATTGTTTGGAACGACTCTTAAATCCTTCCTCGGAAATCACTTCCCAATCCTGCCCCTTTGGGAGATGGGTCGTGTGTTCTTCTTCTTCCGTTAAGACTTTTAGCGGGATTTCCAACAAGATATTGTCTTTTACAGACTCACTAAGAGAAAGGGTGTTCGCCTCAATGATGAGCACTTCTTCCTCCAAGTCTTCCAATTTCTTTTGCTCAAAGCTTTCTTTTGTCATGAAGACTTCTGTCACTTGAATCGAAAACAGTTTTTTCACCGGAATTAACGAGCGAGAAGAAGGGAGAGTCAAGAAATATTCCATGTTATAGGAAAGGATGAATTCTTCCTTTAAAACACTTATTGTTCCGTTTACAGTGACATCTGAAACCGCTAGTATTTCTTTTTCTCTAGTTTTCAACTCATCTTCCACTTGTAGAATGTGAGAAAATTCTAGAACTTCGTTCACTTTCTTCAATAACTCTTGCAAGGACCATTTAATTTCCATTTATGCTTTTTCCACCTTCTGGATTTTCAATTTCATGTCCCCGCCAGGTGTGGAAATCGTAACCGTTTCCCCAACCTTTCGCCCAATCATCGCACTTGCAATAGGACTCTCGTTAGAAATACGACCTTCAATTGGGTTTGCTTCTGCACTTCCCACGATGTAGTAAACTTCTTCAACTCCACCTGGTTCTTCGACAAAAGTCACTTTCTTCCCAATAGAAATTTCGTCCTTTGGAATCGCACTTGAATCTACGATTCTGGCAAATCGAATCTGTTTGTCAATTTCTTGAATTTGACCTTCTAAAAGTGCTTGTTCGTTTTTCGCGCTTTCATACTCGGAGTTTTCTGAAAGATCTCCGTATGAACGAGCAATTTTAATACGTTCCACAACTTCTGGACGGTCGACAGAGATTTTCTTTTCCAACTCTGCTTTTAGTTTGTCATACCCTTCTTGGGTCATTTCATAAATTTTTTCTGCCATTTTGTTTCACCTTTTCATTTTTGATTCCATACTCAAAATATATTACACAAATTTTCACATCTTGACAATCAATCCCTATACTCGTGACAGATTCCCTAACCAATATATTTTGCTACATTTTGATCATGTTCTTCAATCGTCGTTGAGAAGTACACTTTTCCAGTTTTAGGATCTGCAACGAAATAAAGATAATCATTCGCTTTTGGATCGACTGCAGCTTCAATTGAGTCTATGCTTGGCGACCCTACTGGACCTGGTCCAAATCCTGTATTCGTGTATAAATTATAAGGGCTCTTGATCTTCGTATTGATCATTTTATCGTCATTTGCTGTGATTTTCCCTCCAAGACGACCCTCTGCATAAAGAACAGAGATATTCGTTTGTAGAGGCATGTTGATTGCAAGTCTATTGTAGAAAACTTGAGCGATATTACGACGATCCGCTTCTGTCGCTCCTTCTTTTTCAATATAACTTGCAAGCGATAAGATTTCTTGAAGTGAGAGACCTTTCGCTTTAATTTGCAGTAAATAAGGTTGGAGATTGCTATTCATTGTTGCAAGCATTTGTTCCGCTAGCGCTTCAACTGTTGTTTCCTTACTATAATCATACGTTGCAGGGAACAGATAGCCTTCTAGACGGTACCTAGTCCCTTTAGCTTTCGCTGCGCTATCAAGCATTTCAGGGTACTTGGCAAGCATTTTTTTGAAGAATGTATCGGATTTCATCAGTTTGATGAATTCGTCCTTAGAAAACGGAGTTTTTTCTCCCTTTTTCGTTGCCATATTTACCGTCATCGCTTCTGCAATCTGATCTATCGTATAGCCTTCAGGAATCGTAATCTTCCCTAAAGAAGGAAGTTGCGGCGTTTCTGTTCCACCTTTTTGAAGTTCGTGGGCAATTTGGTCAAGCGTCATGCTTGGTTGGAAGTTATAATATCCACTTTGGAAATTGGTTAAATTATGAAACTTCGTATAGTAGTTGAATACCGTCCCATTTTTGATGACCTTGGCTTTATGTAAAATCCCACCAATTTGTTTATTACTTGAACCTATAGGAATATTTACAGAAATGTACGTGTGATTATTTTTATCCAGTGGTTGTGTTGAAGAAGTGAACCAACTATATCCAGTTACCCCCACCACAATCAGTAACAGAACTAAAACACCGACAATCACTTTCACAATATTGCTTACAATCTTGTCTTCCTTGTCGCGCACATCAAACTCTTTATTTTTTCCAGCCTTATCGTCCTCTTTTTTTCCTCTACGACGATTTGACGGGGTTTTAGTCTGCTTGGGAACTTGAGCTTGCTCTTTTTCTTTACTCTTTTTTCCTTTATTGGAAGATGTATAGGCTGCCTTGATTCCCTTAGATTCTGACCTTCTTGCACGAACTTGCTCTGATGTTTTTGAATTCGCTTGTGTTTGCGGTCTTAAACGAGCTTCGTTATTCTTCG
>JAITHN010000177.1 GCA_031279745.1 Streptococcaceae bacterium | reverse complement strand
TGAAAAAAATCTTCCGATAAGAATTTCTTTGCAGAGTCGATTGGAAGTGGAATCACATGGGAGTGGATCCTCTCTTCTACTTTACGGAATTTCTCAATCGCATCCACTTGCTCTTCTTTGAGAGAATAAAACACATTTCCAACCAAAACTTTTTGATACCAGGCAAACATTTTTCCTAAATCTTCTGGAAGAAGGATATTCACCCCATTTTCACTAGACGTGACCTTTATTGAAAAAGGAAAATCTTCTGCTTCGAAATGGACCTCTTCAAGCGTTTTCCCGTCTATTTTCGTTGTTAACCCACTCTTTTCTTGAATTCTATTGATGACGTTTTCAAGCGAATAAGGAGGGAGAATCAACTCACTTGAGTTTCTGTTATGCTGCAAAACTTGAGAGCGAAGGAAATAAAAGTCCTCTTGTAGACTGAATTGATGCAATTCGCTCAAACAATCCGCCGTCGCCTCGTCTACGACCTGACCTGTAAGGAGAAACGTCTTATTTTTTTGCTTATACGTCTTTCCTTCTGCAAATGCGTGTAAAAATTGATGAATGTTTTCTACATAACTGGTTCGAAAGTCTTCCAAATACCCTATTTTCAATCGGAGGGCTAAAAGGTCGCTTCCCTCGTCATATGTGCTGGTCTTGGTATTGTTTAAATGAAATTCAATCTTCAGTGGTTTGCCTTGTGTGCCTGCAGGAGCGCTTTCTTTTGGTGGCTGAATTTTTTTGATCGCAGTCAGAAAGAGGGTGGACGGATCAAACTTCGTCCGAACGGGCATTGTAGCTCTGGCATTTAGGCTTATGACGGGTGAAAAACCTTTCTTTAAAATGTATTTTTCAACCGCCAATGTATGCATGCAGTATCCTGCATCATAAAAAAAACCACATGTGCATCGCTTCTGAATATTTTTCGGATCCCCTGAAATTTCTACCTGATAAACCACATCATCCACAACAACAGCTTCCCATCTTTGTGCTTCGATGTTTACAAAAAGAGAGGTAATTCTATTTTCCGCCAAGAGTTTTTGGGCACTTGTTTCTGCTTCAAACCTTCTATTTCTCATCTTCTTCCCCCCACATACTATCCCTTTATTATACAACAAACTTAGCGAGTCGTCTTACACTGTCCTTCGAAAAAGAAACACAAGATATTGTGTCTGTCAACGAAATAATTAACAATATATTGAGTTTAAACCTTTGACAACTTCACTTTCATTGACTAAACTAATCCTATAAACAAAAAGGAGAAGATTATGGTTAAAGTATTTTCTAAGAACAATTGTATGCAATGCAAAATGGTGAAAAAATATCTTGATGAGAATGGGGTTCAATTTGTAGAACACAATATTGATGAAGAACCAAACTTGGTCGATTATTTGAAAGAACAAGGCTATCAAACTGTTCCAGTCGTAGAAACAAAAGAAATCAGTTTTTCAGGATTCAGACCTGACCAACTTAAAGGGTTAGTTGCGTAATGCAGATTGCTTTTTATTCTGTAACAGGACAGGTTCGAAGATTCGTCCAAAAGCTTGGCATGCCTTCTATCGAAGTGACAAGTGATTGCGTAATCTCTGAACCTTTTTTACTTATTATTCCAACCTATGATTCGAATATGCTTGAGCCTGTCTTTGATTTTCTTGAAGATCCGACAAATCAAGAAAACTGCCGCGGCATCGTCGGAAGTGGGAATCGAAATTTTGCAGATCTTTTCATTTTCACAGCTAAAGACCTTTCAAATGAATATGGGATTCCGATTGTTCATGCTTTTGAATTTAGCGGAACGGATCAAGATGTAGAGACGATAAAGAAAGTGGTGAAATCCCTTGAGCCTTAAACAATTAGAAAATGTAACGTATTTTAAATTAAACAATGAAATTAACCGCCCAGTTAACGGGCAAATCCCTTTGCAGAAGGATAAACTTGCAGCAAGTGCGTTCTTCAAAGAAAACGTGCTTCCAAACACGAAAACATTCAACTCTTTCAATGAAAAAATCGATTTTCTCATTGAAAATGATTATATTGAGTCTGAATTTTTGGCAAATTACTCAAGAGAATTTATTACAGAACTCTCTGAAGAGTTATTTGCAAAAAAATTCCGCTTTAAAAGCTTTATGGCAGCGTATAAGTTCTATTCACAATATGCGTTAAAGACAGATGATGGAAGTTACTATCTTGAGTCCATTGAAGATCGCGTCCTTTTTAATGCCCTTTACTATGCAAATGGAGATGAAGCGCTTGCTCGTGACATCGCTGAAGAAATGATCCATCAACGCTATCAACCGGCAACCCCAAGTTTCTTAAATGCAGGTCGAAAACGCCGCGGTGAACTTGTCAGCTGTTTCTTAATTCAAGTCACTGACGACATGAACGCCATTGGGCGCTCCATTAATTCTGCCTTGCAGCTTTCTAGAATTGGTGGGGGTGTTGGAATTTCCTTATCCAACTTGCGTGAAGCAGGAGCTCCTATTAAAGGATATGAAGGGGCGGCGAGCGGAGTGGTTCCTGTCATGAAATTATTCGAAGACAGCTTCTCTTATTCTAACCAACTTGGACAACGTCAAGGGGCAGGGGTCGTTTACCTTAGCGTTTTCCATCCAGATATCTTGAGTTTTCTCTCTGCCAAGAAAGAAAACGCAGATGAAAAAATTCGCGTAAAAACACTTTCACTTGGTGTAACCGTACCGGATATTTATTATGATTTGGTGCGAAAGAATGAAGATTTGTATTTGTTTAGTCCCTATTCTGTTGAGAA
Organism: Streptococcaceae bacterium; assembly: GCA_031279745.1. Taxonomy (GTDB): domain Bacteria; phylum Bacillota; class Bacilli; order Lactobacillales; family Streptococcaceae; genus Pilibacter. Next base: position 5,899 of record JAITHN010000177.1, on the reverse strand, counting down.
AGTTTATGGTGTTCCATTTAACTATGTGGATATTACCAAAGAATACCAAAACATGGTCAACAACCCTGAAATTCGTAAAACCAAGATGAAAGCTCGTGATTTGGAAAATGAAATTTCGAAATTGCAACAAGAATCTGGTTACCCTTACATCGTGAATATCGATACGGCAAACCAAGCCAATCCAGTCGATGGCAAAATCGTCATGAGTAATCTTTGTAGCGAAATTCTGCAAGTGCAACGACCAAGTGTGTTAAACGATAAACAAGAGTATACCTATATGGGAACCGACGTTTCTTGTAATCTCGGTTCTACCAATGTGGTCAACTTGATGGAGTCCCCAGATTTTGGTCGCAGTATCCGTGCTATGGTTCATGCACTCACCTTTGTGACAGATTCTTCTGAGATTGATGCCGTGCCAAGTATTCAAAAAGGAAATAGTGAAGCACATACCTTTGGACTTGGTGCAATGGGACTTCACAGCTATTTCGCTCAAAACCACCTCGTTTACGGATCCTCTCATTCTGTCGAGTTTACAAGCATATACTTTATGTTGCTCAACTATTGGACACTCAAAGCTTCAAATGAAATTGCTCGTGATCGTGGTGTGACTTTCTATGGCTTTGAAAACAGCAAGTATGCCACAGGAGAATATTTCGATAAATATGTGTCAGGTCTTTTCCAACCAAAAGACCCACGTGTGGCTGAATTGTTCAAACATCATTTCATTCCGACTGGAGACGATTGGGCAGAATTAGCCAAAGACATTCAAACCTATGGTCTCTATCATCAAAACCGACTCGCTGTTGCACCAAATGGAAGTATTTCTTATATTCATGACACGAGTGCAAGTATTCATCCCATCACACAAAGGATTGAAGAACGTCAAGAAAAGAAAATAGGAAAAATTTACTATCCTGCAGCAGGTTTATCAAACGATACCCTACCGTTTTATACAAGTGCCTTTGACATGGATATGCGAAAAATTATCGACGTCTATGCCGCGGCAACTCAGCACGTCGACCAAGGACTTTCGCTCACTTTATTTATGAGAAGTGTCATTCCACGTGGAATTTACGAATGGAAAAATGAAACAAAATTAACAACTCGCGACTTAAATATTTTACGCAATTATGCCTACTACAAAGGCATAAAGAGCATTTATTATGTTCGTACCTTTACAGATGACGGCGAAATCGTTGGTTCAAACCAATGTGAAAGCTGTGTGATTTAAGCTCGCTCAAGCAAACAATTTCGAAACGAAACCAAAAGACAAGTCGCATAGGTTGCGACTTGTCTTTTGGCGTGCAGTATAAATCGGACGGATAACCGAAATTACAGGTTATCCAATCCGATTGGTCAAGATCCTGTATTGGGGTTGAGTGTGTTTGAATCTCCAAACTCCTCATCTGTGAATTCTTCGCAATCTCGATCTACAAGGGGTTGAGCGCTTTTGAATCTCCGCCCTGCATCCTAATATCCACCGTAGTTTACCAAACGAAACGTGTCTATTTTCCTGGCGTCGAGACAATTGCCTCAAATTCCCCATTCACTTTTACGTGGTTCACCTGATATGGCAAGATGAAATGATTTCCTTTTTCAATCTTCCATGTTTGTCCTTCTATCTCAAGAGTCCCTCTGCCTTCAATAATCGAAACAAGCGAATAATCCGCTGCAGTTTCTATGTCAGTTGGCGCTTGAATCTCCCATTTATATACGTTAAAGAACTCCGTTTCAACAAAAGTAGTGAGGTTCGAACGCCCTAGTTGCTGAACTTTTTCTTCAACTATTTCCGTTGTCCCAGGAATCTTCATTACATCAATGGACTCCTCAATATGCAATTCACGCGCCTGTCCAGCATCATCTACCCGATCAAAATCATATACACGGTAGGTGGTGTCACTTGATTGTTGTGTTTCTAAGATTAAAATCCCGCTTCCAATCGCATGCATGGTTCCACTTGGCACATAGAAAAAATCTCCTGTCTTCACTTTTACTCTGGTTAAAAGATCATCCCAACGCCCCGCCTCAATCATGTTTCTTAACTCTTCTCTTGTTTTGGCGTGATGCCCATAAATGATTTCGGAGCCAGGTTCTGCATCTAGAATGTACCAGCACTCTGTTTTCCCAAGTTCGCCAGCATGTGCCTTCCCATATGCATCATCCGGATGAACTTGAACACTAAGCCAATCATTTGCATCAAGGATTTTCGTGAGTAGTGGAAACACTTCACCTTCTGCATTTCCAAAGAGTTCCTTATGATTTTTCCAAAGTTCGTCTAATTTCATCCCTTTAAACTCACCATTGTTAATCGTTGAAACCCCATGTGGATGCGCTGAAATCGCCCAGTACTCGCCTGTTTTTTCCGAAGTTAGCGGATAGCCAAAGACCGTCTCCAGCTTTTTCCCACCCCAAATTTTTTCTTGCAAAACTGAATCTAAAAATAATGGTTCAAACATATATGACCTCCTCCGTTTCGTTTATTTTACTCGAAAAACGCTCCTGCTTCTAGCTCCTCTTGAAAAACTTTGAGGAGTTGGTCTCGACTCTCCAAATATTCGGCACGGTCATTCTTCGGATGTACTCGATTTGATAGAAAGACAAATGCAAACTGATGAACGACATCTATAAAGATGAACGTTCCCGTAAAGCCTGTGTGAAACAAGAACGGCGCTGCATCTTTTCCTTCAATCAAATCCCAACCGAGACTTCTTCCTCCTTTTTTATCCGGAGTGAAATCCTTTATTAAACTGAAAATCGTTTCTTTTTTTAATAATTCATAGTCAAAATACACTTTTTGAACAAAAGTGCACACATCGTTAAGCGTAGAAAACATCCCCGCACTTCCTGCATGTATGCCTAGAGTAAACGCTTTTGGATCATGCGTCTCCCCTCGAATTAGCCCTCTTTTAGAGTGCAACTCTGTGGGTACAGCGTTGGAAGCCGGCACTTTCCAGAAAAAGGTCGAATTCATTCCAAGCGGATTTAATATCTCCTCTTGAAACACGGAAATGAGGTCTTTTTGGTATAGCTCTTCAATCATAAAGCCTAGCAAGACCGTTCCAGTATCCGTATAAAGCACTTTTTTCCCGATTTCCTCCTCGTGTTGCAGAGAGTTAAATGCTTTTCTCAATTCTGATGCTGAGAGTTCATCTCTGTTTTCAATCCAAGGGTTGATCTGACTCGTATGCGTTAAGAGATGCCGAATCGTGACCACTCCATCCTGAAAACTTGGATAATACCGCCGAAAAGGCGCATCTATATCAATTTCTCCACGCTCCCAAGCCTGTAATACAATCGTAGTTGTTGCAATCACTTTGGTAAGGCTTGCCAAATCAAAGAGCATATTCTCCCTCAACCCCTCTTTACTCGGATAAATCTGGGCAAAACCTCTAAGAAAGTCCTTCCGTGTATACGGAGTAAAAAAACTCCAGTTGGCACCTGGATAGATACCTGAATCCATCTGTTGTTGAATGCATGCATTCGTTTTTTTCATCGTGCTCTCCGTTTCGTTCGTCCAGCCATTCGTGCGCTACGTTTCGTGCGTCCACTAGGGGTTAGATTTGCGTGTAACATGGTTATGGTTTTTAAGTGTTGCGCGCTTGTTCGTCAGTTCTAAGGGACCTTTATGCATGCGCTTGCGTAAGTCCTCACGCACATGTTTCAAAAAAACGCTTGAAACCTTTTCTTTCAAGATTCCAAACGTTTCTATTGAGTCGCCCTGTTCCAACTTAACGCATAAACCACCATTCGATTCCAGAAGAATCTTTAATCGTTAGAATCCGTCTTTTTTTGTCAACAAAATAATCAAATCCCTCTGCATCAAAATGCGAAATTACAGTTTCCATTTGCAAAGATTCACGCACATGAATCTCGATAAATTCTAAATCCCAAAGTTCATCTACATTTCCAATCAGGTCTGGTCCTTCTCGATGTGCCAAGGCAAAAGTAAATGCATCATTCACTTTCACTTCATTCTTTTCATTGAATTCTACTTTAAAAGCTTTCTCGTAGAATGTTTTGGCAAGCTCAACATCTGGAACATTCAGTTTGAGATAGTCGATACTGAAATCTTCAACAGCATCCACCTTTGAATTTTCCGAAAAGAGTGCATCAAGCGCAACTTTTTCCTGTTCTCCACCTTTTTCTCCGTAATAAGCACTAAAGCGATTCCCTTCTGGATCGACTGCGATAAATCCTTCCGCTGAAGCACTTTTCCAAGCCTTTTCGACTTCAATTTCTCTTTGAATCATTTCTCCTTTGATGGCATCCCACTCGTGTTTTTGTTTGTAATGGATTTGAAAAACATGTAATTTTTTCGGTCCAACAACTGCTCGACCACGATATGACGGAGTTTCTTCAAGTGTTAAAAGAGGTTCCTTACTTTTCGACCCGCCAAAAAGAGCCACCGCATTTTCTTCTCCAAGAAGTTTCATTTTCAATACATTTCTATAGAAATCAATCATTAAATCCCGATCATGCACACGAATGGCGATGTCTTTCAATGTTGAAACATTAAGTACTTCTTGAACCATATTCTTCACCTCGATAAATTCATCAATAACTCAATTTATTTTATCTTTCCTTTTCATTTTTTTCCAACAAAACGATTATGGCAACAAAAAAAGCTTAGATAACCTAAGCTTAAAAGGAGCGTTACTTATGCAAATGACCGCGCGTCGAATAATCGACAAATCTCATCATGAAGGGCGAAAAACGATAAGGAATAACCTTTAGCACTCGCATAGTCGTTAATCAAATCTTCTACAATATGTATTTGTTTCGTCGTTGGAACATATCCTGCTGTACTCATCACTCTATGTGCTGTTTGATTCATTACTTCAAGAATTTCTGATTCATGATTTTCACAAATGGATGTCCCTACGCTCGTGTTTCCAAAAAATGCACCATATCTATTTTTTGATTCAAACATACGTTACTCCTCCTAATTTTTTTCTAATAATACTTTAACACTTTTTTGGAAACGTTTCCATTATCTACCTGTTTTCTTAATTCTTTTTTAATATTTCTTAACACTTCTGAAATATTTCAGTTGCGGATAGACTTAGAGAAGCGATAAAGTCGCTAGGGATTGGCAGAATCGTGGGCATTCGCTAAGCGTAGGGGTTGCAAGAAGCTTAAGGATTTCTAGAAGCATAGGGATCGCCAGCGCGTAGGGGTTCGTGAAGACTATAAAAAAACAGTGCCGCTAAGCGGCACTGCTCTTCCTACTTACAACTATCTATAAGCCATGTTCTGTTCCATTTTACGTGTAGGCACATAAAATTTCGGTAATCATCTATCTGTGAATTTTCACTCCGCAACGAAAGTTCATTTCCTTTGTTGCAAACGCCCCTACCAATGTTTGGGTTGCTCGCTCGAGGGGTTTACCGCGTTCCACCGTAGTCGTTTCCCACTACGCTTCGTCACTGTGGCACTTTCAAGAATACTCTAGCTTATCAAAGACTTAGCTATTTTTTCTGCCGTAACTATCACTAGTCCCAAGACTTATTTTTTGGTCTTGCACGAACACTACACCCATCTCAGAGTGTGCGAGCATGGACTTTCCTCAACAAGTTTACCTTGCCGCAATTACCCAATAGTTGTAATTCTTCCAAAATCCTAGAAGAGGCGAGTTGCTGCACTATCCACTTCAGGTTCTACAAATGTTCTTGGACGAATAGACTCCGCGGACTCATTGTTTTCTTTTTGCATCTTATCCACTTTTGAACCAAAGACTTCACGTTCCAAATTGCTTAAGCGTTTTAAAATGTCAAAGTTCGTCACTGTTGCTCTCGGTTGTGTTTCAGCTGGCTTTGCAACTGGATCTTTTTGTCCCTTCGCAACTTGTGCTTGCAAGTGTTGCACTTCTTCTTGAAGCATTAAAATTTCTTTTTGCATC
>JAITHN010000137.1 GCA_031279745.1 Streptococcaceae bacterium | reverse complement strand
TGAGTTTCTAAATTATAGATAGAAAAAACATATTTTCCAAGTTGATTAGGTTCATGACCAATTATGAGATTTTTTTCTTTTGAATCTTTTGTTATTCCCGTAGGATAGTTTTCTTCTAGTAAGATTTCACTCTGCTCCTTTGTATCTAGGTTATAGACTAAAAGTTTTGAAGAGACCTCATCGGCTAATGTCTTTTTGTTATGTTCACATGTGTTAGGGAAATAGATTTTATTTGAAATAATCTCCATATCTGTTAAGCCTAGCATGTAGTCGCTATCTACACTATCTAAAATATGATCAGCTTTTATATCTAATTTTTCCGGGTCGAATATAGTGAGTCTTTTGGCATCAATACTTTCATGATATTTAGTGTTTTCTACACCAGAAAGCATAAAAGTAAAGTCATCATTGCCAAGAATTTTAATCCCTAATCCTTCTTCTTTCAAACGCGTACTCTTTACTTTTTCTCCGGAAGTATTGAACTGTTGAATTTCTGTACCAGAGCCAACTTTACTCGTCATGGTATAAAAATGTTCTTTATCATATCCTAGACCTGTGGTCGGAAGTGTGTCTCGTTTTTTTTCAGTATAGTGACCATTACTGATATCTAATATACCTAGTCGAAATTGATTTTTATTACTTGTGACATGACCCGTAGAAAATAAGACTTTATTTTCAAATTGAGAAAAATCGTGATTATTGTCTTCTGGTATTTTAATACCTATCTCATTTAATCTATCTAGCTTACCGTTTTTTAAGGAGTAATTGACTAATTTATTTGTAAATATGACAGTAATATCTGTATCCTTTTTTGACTCTTGAAAGGCTTGCTTTTGCGCATTTTGTTTTCTTAAAAATAAAAATAGGCTTGCAGAGATAAGCAATAGCAAAATCAAGCCTACAAAAAAATTCTCTTTTTAGTCAAACTATTTCTTTCTATAAATTACAGATGCAATGAGTAATTCTTTTTTCATGATATTAACTCCTTTATTTATTTTTTTAATTCATCCGTTTAATGCCGAAATCCCCTCCCTCTCAATCAACTCATTGAGAGGGAGGGGACTCCAGCAATGCAGTTTCAAAGTTGCGATATTCAACGCTTTGTCAGCTTCTATTCGTCAGCTTCAATTCCGCAGATTCTATTCGTCAGCTCCTATTTGTTTTTCTAATTCTTTTTCCAAGGCTTCGACTTTTTGTTGCAGTCTGCGTTTTTCTTCATCTTCTTTCCGTCGTTTTAAGAGGGCTAGAAGGAGAAGTAATAAGAGAAGGGAAAGCAAGAATAGGAAGAACATTCGCCAGAAGAAAGCATCCCACCAGTTTGCATTTCCAGGCTCTTCGCTTTTGATAAACGTTCTTGGAAATTCAAACTTATCTTTTGCATCAAATGAGAAGCTATCTTTGAAATGCCACTTTCTCCCGGTGGTACTGGTCATTGTCAAATCAAGCAAGTAATCGCCTTTTGGTGTAACTTTCCCTTGATTAAAGAGCACTTTGAAACTTGAGTTCGGGGCGATTTGCCCCATTCCCAAATTCACTTTATAGACTTGTTTCGTCTTCTTGTTTCGAACAGTTCCAATTGTGGATTTGAGTTGGATCATTTCTGGAATCGGATTCTTAAACCCTCCCGCAATCTGATAAAGCCCGTAATTATTGACTAAGCTTTGACCATTTCTCAAGATGTTCGGTCTAGGCATTGTCTCCTCTTGAGTGAGGACGACAGACTTCAGATACGAGTAAACATTGTTTACTCGTCCCATTTTTTTCTTGACCACTTTGGTCACCGTAATTCCACCAATCAATTTCCCTTTAAATTTCTTTCCAGCAATTCGAATCTGTATGGGAATTTTTTTGGAAGAATTTTCGGGTACGTCAACCGTGGTCAACGGTAGTTTCACAAGAGATTCAATATTGACGGCAGGTTTCACCTTGTTTTCGGTTTCCTTGTCATACACAATAACTTGGTTTGTATTGGTCGCTGCTCTCTTAAATTGCAAATGAAACGTTGCCTTCTCCTTGCTCGTATTGTGAATATAGAGCGAACAAGTTGTCCTCGTTTGTGGGGTTACCCTCAAATCAAAATACTGTCTTGTCTTATCGTGTTGTAGCGGAGATTCATCTGCACCAATATGAAACCCTACGGTCTCCGCACGACCAACTCCTGTGGCAACACATAGGCAACTCCATAAGAAAGCCATTGCCAATAAAATAGAAAATTTACTTTTTCTTTCTCTCAAATCCATTCCCCTCAATCCAACTCTTTTTTGTGTTCTGAAATCAGATACCGTCGATTTTTATAGGATGTTTCCCTCAAGTTTCAATCGTTAGGCATTCCTTTGTCGAAAGCTTATACGTCAATCAATAGTTCCAATCGACGCCCCCTATTTGGCAATCGACAAGCTTCCCTTCGAACATTGCTCACTTTTATGATTCTCCCAACGCACTTGCGTCAGCCGTATCCCCTGAACGCATTTGCATTTGTAAAACACGCCCAACGCCTAACGCCTAGCGGTAGCGAAGGAGTGCTTGTGCTTGTAAATTACAGTCCTGCATCTTCTAAGATGTATTGAATCGTTCCAGTATATGTAGATGCTTTTACTCCATTTGATGCTACTTGTAAGTCACTTTGTGCAGTATCGCTTTCAACTGTACCATTTGAGTTTTGTAAGCCTGTGGCAATCACAGCTGAAACGCCTTTCACATCTACGTCAGTTGACCCTTGCAAAATGCTTGTAATCGCTTGTGGCACAACTACCGTATAGGTTAACGCTTGCACAGGTAATGTGTTTCCGCCTCCATCGACTA
>JAITHN010000116.1 GCA_031279745.1 Streptococcaceae bacterium | reverse complement strand
GAACGCGCGCATTTGGAAGAAGATGCTGGGAAAAACACCCATGGAGAAGACGGCTATTCTTACGTCGATCTCAACCGTCAAGGCGTTCCATTAATTGAAATCGTAAGTGAAGCGGATATGCGCAGTCCTGAAGAAGCGTATGCTTATTTAGAAGCCTTGAAACAGGTGATTCTTTATACGGGAATCAGTGATGTGAAAATGGAAGAAGGCAGCATGCGTGTAGATGCAAATATCTCACTTCGGCCATTCGGACAAAAAAAATTTGGAACGAAAGCCGAATTGAAGAATTTGAACTCTTTCAACAATGTGAAGAAAGGGCTCGAATATGAACAAAAACGCCAAGCAGAAGTTTTATTGAGCGGTGGGGAAATCCGTCAAGAAACAAGACGATATAACGAAACAGATGGCACGACCATCCTTATGCGTGTCAAAGAAGGGTCAAGTGATTACCGTTATTTCCCAGAACCTGATATTCCAAGATTTGAAATTTCTGATGAATGGGTGGAAAGTGTTCGCCAAAGCCTTCCTGAAATGCCCGTTAAACGCAGAAAGCGCTATGTAGAGGAAATGAACCTTCCTGAGTATGATGCGCATGTCTTAACATTGACTGTTGAAATGAGCAATTTCTTCGATGAAGCCGTTCAGCTTGGAGGAGATGCCAAACAGCTTTCCAACTGGTTGATGGGGGAAGTTTCACAATTTATGAATAGCGAAAAGCTTACTCTTCCAGAGTTAAAATTAACGCCAAAAAATCTTGTCGGCATGTTGGCGTTGGTGGAAGATGGAACCATCTCAAGTAAAATCGCGAAAAAAGTCTTTGTTGAGCTTGCTAAAAATGGTGGAGATGCGAGAGAAGTCGTAGAAGCAAAAGGCTTAGTCCAAATTTCCGATCCTGCTCAGTTGATTCCAGTTGTAAATGAAGTCTTAGATGGAAACTTACAGTCAGTTGAAGACTTTAAAGGCGGAAATGAACGCGCGATGAAAGCTTTGATGGGACAAATGATGAAAGCGACAAAAGGAAAAGCCAATCCAGCTTTAGTTCAACAACTTTTGCGTCAGGAATTAGAAAAAAGATAAGGAGGTCGTAGGAGATGCGAGCACGTTTAATATACAATCCAAAAAGCGGTAAAGAAATCATGCGAAAATATTTACCGGATGTTCTTTTTGAGCTTGAAATTATGGGGTATGAAACGAGCACATTTCAGACGACGAGTGAACCTCATTCAGCAAAAAATGAAGCGAAGCGAGCTGCGTTGGCAGGGTTTAATCTTATTGTTGCTGCGGGTGGAGATGGAACCATTAATGAAATCATCAATGGCATTGCCCCGCTTGCCAATCGACCGATGGTGGCGATCATTCCGGCAGGAACGACCAATGACTACGCAAGAGCCTTGAAAATTCCCCGAACAACTCCTGTTGAGGCTATTCGAGTGTTAAAGAAAAACCAAACGATTGAAATGGACGTTGGGCTTGCGGGAGAAAAGTATTTCATCAATATCGCGGCTGGTGGAGGTTTGACGGAGTTAACCTTTGAGGTGCCGAGTGAATTAAAAACGATGTTTGGGTATCTTGCCTATCTTGCGAAAGGAGCAGAAATGCTACCTCGCGTGAAACCTCTCAATGTGAGAATCACTCATGATGAGGGGGTTTACGAAGGGAATACGAGTATGTTCTTCGCTGGATTGACAAATTCTGTTGGAGGATTTGAATCCTATGCTCCAGATGCCAAACTTGATGACGGTTTTTTCTCGCTCATTATTATCAAATCAAGCAATGTGATTGAATTAATGCGTTTGGTTGCATTATTGTTGAATAATGGGGAGCATATTAAGGACAGCAAAGTGGTATACGTGAAAACGAAGACAATCAAAGTAGAAATATTGGACCGTGGGGAACGCATGATGCTGAATCTTGACGGAGAATATGGTGGGGATGCCCCGGTAGAAATGGTGAATTTGCAAAAGCATATAAAATTTTTCGCCAATTTAGATGAAATTTCTTCCGAAGCGATGCTTGGTTATGATGAAGAAGGATTTGTAAATACAGCCGAAAAATATGTAAACGGCATGGATGAAATCAAAGGATAGGAGGCAATATATGGAATCAAAGTTTTCAGCTGAAGAAGTGGAACAAATCAAAGAAAGAATATTGGGTGCGCTTGAAACGGTTATAGACCCTGAATTAGGAGTTGATATTGTAAATCTAGGGCTAATATACGGTGTGGAATGGGAAGAAAACGGAGAAACCGTGGTCAAAATGACCCTAACGACTATGGGTTGCCCACTTGCTGACGTGCTTACCGATCAAATTCATGATGCATTGAGTGAAGTTCCAGAAGTCAAGCATGTGGAAGTTAAACTTGTTTGGCAACCGCAATGGACGACAGAAAGAATGAGCAGATATGCAAGAATCGCCCTAGGCATTCGTTAAGCATAAAAAAAACATCTGGAGATTGAGCAAAGGCTAAAATCTCCAGATGTTTTGTTTATATTTTTTTTGACTTTTTCAGCTTATAGGCAAACTGACTCGCGTTAAAGAGGATTGGATTAACTGGAAGATCAAACTCTCCAATAAATTCTTCAATCATCGGGTTGAAGTTTTTCTTAAATTGAAGTAATCCATCTTTTAAGCTTCCTTCAAGCCCCCCCATATTGGCGCTTGTTGCACCAATCTCAAATAAGGCTTGAATGGTATCGAACCACGCCAAGTAGGGTGCCATATAGCGCTTGTAACGCTCATCCATTCCAGCATAGAGAATTTCGCTCGTCTCTCCAAAACGAATGGAAAGGGTTGCGGCAATATTTACGACTTCCCCATCCGTTTTCAGCTTTTCCGTCAATTCTTCCACATCGCGGTTAACGGAAAAACGCTGTTCAACAAGAGCTCTTCTCTTCTTCTCTTGGTTTTCTTTCAGATGACTAAAATCTTTTTCAATCTGTTTTAAGCGAGCTTCAGACTGGCTTAAAAGTTCCTTGATATTTAGCTCTGCAAGGAGAATAAATGCATCTTCGCCGTAAAGTTCAAGCAGTTTTTTATAGTAAATTCCTTCGTCGTTTGAACGAAGTCTCACGTTTTTTCTAGACTCCGTAAGTGACATTAGGCGAGTTAGCTCAAGAACTCCGTCCATTCTGGTGATTCTTGTTTTCACCCCCTTATTTCGTGCAGTTCGAAGCATTTGCCTTGTTTTTTTGCTCAGCTGTTCTTCTGAAAAGTCTTTGACATGGACGTTCGCCTGAAAACGTGGCTGAATCGTCGCATCCATTTCCATGGTAAGTCCATTCCATTTGGCACCCGTTTTCTTGATAGAAGGAATTTTCATTGCTGCATCTGCATTGATAATCTGCTCTTCATCCACCTTGAAACTGCGGTATTGAATAGCAGGATCCATTTTAACAAAAAGAGCATGGTGTTTTTTTCCAAATTTTTTCAGATTTTGTGTAAAGAAATGGAGAAGTTCCTT
>JAITHN010000090.1 GCA_031279745.1 Streptococcaceae bacterium | reverse complement strand
TCATGTTCTTATATCTTCAAGAAATGTTCATCCCGCATTTCACTACACAAGATGTTGAAACCATCAAAACGAAGTTATTCCAATTCAAATTAAAGAATATAAACCATCCAACAATTATGCTTGTTGAACGATTCCTTGAATTTGTATCCTTAAACTTAAAATTAAATCTTGATTCAGATAAGGCATATCTATTGATGGGGAACTTGTTTAATATTTCTCAAACCTATTATATTTTAGAGAGTCAGTTCCCTGACTTCGAAGTGCTGACAAGTTCGCTCTATTCGAATATCAGCGTGCATGATCTAGTCGAAAAAGAAGTAACTGCGTTCTTTGACGGAACGTTAAAATCGAGAGACTTATCTGTTTTCGTTCCAACCAAAGCCGTATTAAATCGAAGGTTTACCAACTTTGTCACACCGCTCTACATGGAAAAAGACAATGAAAGCAAGATAAAAGTGGGGCTTGCCATCGAACGAAATATTAGTTTGATACAAAGAGTACAGGCATTCCTGCAATCTCTCAATTTTGTTGAGATGGAAAATTTCGATGGGAGCAGGGCTGATGAGTATGACATGGTGATTACGAGTACGACTCGTTTGAAAAAAGATTATCCGGATGCCAATATCTTCTTCTGGGGCTTAGACTCAGGGGAACAAGAACTCCTCAAGTTATATCACAAATTACAAAATATGAAATTTGCATAATAATTCACCCCCAAAAATCAAAATTTTTGGGGGTGAATTATTTAATTTGTACGTTTCGTCAATTCCTGAGTGAGTAACAAGAGTAATCTCTTGCTTTCAATTCCAGAATCAGGTAATTTTTCGATTAGTTTACTCGCTTTATCGGTATAGTTTTGAATTAATTTTTTACAACGCTGAATGGCGTTTGTTTCTTGTATTTTCCTCTTCAATTCGATTAATTCCGAATCAGGAATATCCGCTTTCTTTTCCAAAATAGGTAAGATGGCATATGGGTTTTCCTCAAGCGCGAGAAGGAGGGGGAGGGTATAAATCCCTTCTTTTACATCTTCCAAAACAGGTTTTCCAAGCTCATCTTGCTTACTTGTGTAATCGAGTAAATCATCCATAATTTGAAATGCAATTCCAATATTGCGGCCAATATCAAATGCCTGTTTCGATTGTTTAGCACTCAAACCGCTTTCAGAAGCGCCGATAAAAGAACTCATACCAAATAGCTCTGCCGTTTTTCCAGAAATATTGTCAAGATACTGGTCAATCGTCTGTGTCGTCTTGTACTTGAGATTCATTTGCCCAATTTCACCATTCAAAATTCGTTCGATATGATTTGAGTGAAGATGAATGCTTTCAAGATCTTTTGAATGCTTTGAAAGGATTTTGAAAACGGAGATAAAAAGATAATCCCCTGCATAGACTGCCACATCATTTCCAAAACGATGGGCGATTGTTTCCAATCCGCGCCTCGTCTTAGATTCATCGACAATATCATCATGAATTAATGTCGCAATATGCAAGAGTTCGACACTTGCAGCCAGTGCAGCAATCTTCTCTCTATTACGAGATTCTCCAAACTTTGAGAAAAGGATGAGGAAGGTGGGTCGGAGCATCTTTCCGCCCTTTTGAATCATTTCAATAATTGCTTTTTCAACCTCTTTATTTTTAATAGAGATGCTCGATACCATGAGGCTTTTAACCTCAGTCAAATCATTTCGAATTTCTTTCGGTAAAACGTTTTTTAACAATAGTAAACTCCTTTAATCTTGCAACCAGGCGTCTTCCCTATCCATCAGGAAGACAGCTTTTTTCAAAAATTGAATGTGAATCAGTAGATAATTTCCTGCAATTCCTATTACGATTCCACAAAGGATTCCGATGATAGATAAAATAGGCAAGTAGTTTAAGACAGAAAATGTGCCTGCAATCCAACTTGCCACAATGAGCTGCCCAAGATTGTGGAAAAATCCACCAATGGATGAAATACCAATAATGCTCACTCTTTTTGCTCCAAGCATTTTTACGAGCATCATGAAAAATCCACTCAATACTGCACCAGCCAAACTGTAGATGAAGGTGCTTGCGGTTCCCATAAGTAACATTTGAACAAGCAGGCGAATAAAGATAAAAAGCCAGACTTCTCTTTTTCTAAGGGTAAATAAGCCGAGTATGGTGATGAGATTTGGCAGTCCTAATTTTGCTCCAGGTGCAAAGGGGAAAGGTGCTGGTAAAATGCTTTCAAATACACCTATCACAATGGCTAAGGAAGAAAGTAAAGCCAAGTAAGTTATTTTCTTTGTTGAACTCATTAATAAATCACACTTCCTTCTTGACTTCCATCACTTGCGATAACCTCGAGTACAAGCTTATGTGGAAGGCAAACTATGGTTTCTCCACCCTTTGAAATCCATCCTCTGCGGACGCAAACTTGGTCTGGGCAATTCGCACGTGCAATGCGTATGCGGTTATTTTTGACCTCAATTACGTTTTCATCACCATCTTTTTCAATATAAACGTACTCTGTATTCTTGCTTAAAGGAAAGTCTTTGATTATTTTTCCATTCACGCGCAATTGAGCGCTGTATGAAATAGCAGGATGTTGCGACTGATTATAAGCTGTGATTCCCCAAGGGATAAAACTGAAACAAAAGAGTAAGATGAGGATGAAAACATCCATTTTTTTTAAATGTATGTATTTCATTGTTGCCTCCGTATTCATTTATTATAACAAAAGCATGAATAAGAAAGGGAAAATCAACCATTTTTGCATATAATAAAAACTTCCTTTCGGAAGTTTTTTATAGAAGATCGTCAAATTCATCTGCCTTATTTTCTTGGTTGCGTTCACCAAGTGGGGTGATTTCAGTAATAATAATCCCATTTACTGCTCTTTCAACAAGAGCATCAACGTCCATTCTCTGTTCAAACTTTCTCGTTTGCTCAAGATTCGGGCGTGTTTTAGGGCTTGGAGGGGCAAAAATCGTACAGCAATCCTCAAAAGGTTGGATGGAGAGTTGGAAGGTATCGATTTTTTCTGAAATTTCAATGATTTCTAGCTTATCCATCGTCACGACTGGGCGAATGATGGGAGTGTTCGTGACTTCATTGATTGCCTGCATGCTTTCAAGCGTCTGGCTTGCCACCTGTCCAAGCGACTCTCCATTGATGATGACATATGCGTTTCGGATTTCACGAATTCTATCAGAGATTCTCATCATAAATCTTCGTGTAATGGTCATTAAGTACGCTTCTGGAACATTTGATTTAATCTCTTCTTGAATTTCTGTAAAAGGAACTTCGATAAATTGAATATTCCCACCAAATTTCGTGAGTTTTTGTGTTAAATCTTTTGCCTTTTGCAATGCTGCTGGACTGGTATAAGGAGGGGAAGCAAAGTGGACGGCTTCAATGTTTACGCCACGCTTCATAGCTAAATAACCTGCCACTGGAGAATCGATTCCTCCAGAGAGCATGAGCATCCCTCTGCCACTCGTCCCAACTGGGAGCCCGCCTGCACCTTTAATATTTTGGAAGCTCATATAAACTGCGTCATCACGGACTTCAACACGAAGGTTTAAATCAGGCTGTTTCATCTTCGCCTGTATACCTGCAACTTGATCAAAAACTGCTTTTCCAAGAAATTGATTTAAGCCAAATGTATCTAATTCGAAATCGTGATCACTTCTTTTACTTGTAATTTTAAACGTCATT
>JAITHN010000198.1 GCA_031279745.1 Streptococcaceae bacterium | reverse complement strand
AAAATTCTTTTATTTTGCTGTCGTTCTTGTTCGATGTCCAAAAATTCATGCCAGTTTTCAAATCATGCGCTAGATATTTTTCGTAATTATTGCTTCCTGGATTTCTATTTTGAACGATAAATTTAATTTCATTGTCATCAAAAGCTCTCGATTCCCCATCCACAAGAACAAACCTTCTTCCATAGGTAACAAATGATAATGCCACTGGATTTGAAATCTCTTCGCTGCCATTCCCCCTCTTGATCGCTATTGAAGTGTAGATTGTGTAGCTATAATCTGGACTTGCAACCATGGAAAGGTAGATGTCTCCTCGAATAACTAAGCATTTCCCAGCAATCTTTTTCATCGCAGTAATCAAAGACTTCGGTGCGTCTTTCGGAGAAATCTCTCTATCCGTCCCCGGATCAAATGCCCCAATTTTTGTGATGGTTAACTTTCCTTCTTGGGTATGTCGAATGGGAAGACCGTCTAATAGAGAATAAAGTGGCACTCGCATGGAAGCTTCCGATGACAACTTCACATTTTCACTATCCTCATAATTGAAACTTGCAGGACCGGAATAGACAATCTGATCTTGTTTGGTGTGTATTGCTTTTATGTAAGGGACCTTGAAAACCTCTTTCCCATCTTGCAACATGATTTCTCCAAAATCTTTTGGGATGAAAACTGAGAACTCTAGCGGTTGGCAATAACCAAACTCAATAGGGTATGCTTTCCCATTTTTATGATTAAGAGAATTTGGAATGTCATTGACTTCTGGAAACTCCGAATTGAGTAAGTTTACATTAACTTGCACAGCAGATGCTTCGTTTGCTACTTGACAGAAACCAATCAAAACTGAGACGATGAGAAATAGTTTAATAAGTTGATTTTGCATAACTCCTCCATTCCCTCCATTATACAAAACAGAAAATAAAATAACAAAAAAATTTGCATTCACAAGCGAATGCCCCTCCTAGAAGATAAGACATTCGCAACTGTTTTGCAAATTGATTCATCGTTTATTTTACTTCATTTCCACCGACTTTTGTTTTCACATCTGTCACGGCAGTGCTTTCCTTTTCTTCATGTCCTAGAACTTCTTCCCATGAGGGAAGATCGATTTGCTGCCCATAGCGATTGTGAAGCGCTTTTGTTACGAGACGATACGCAAGCCTTGAATTCCTTGAAAGAAGTGGTCCGTGGAAGTATGAGCCATAAACGTTTTTATAAATTACACCTTCCCCGTTATCTTCCCCGTTATTTCCTCGTCCCACGAGTACTTTTCCTAACGGGCGTTCCCCCTCGCCCAAAAACGTACGTCCTTGGTGATTTTCAAAGCCAAAATATCTTTCCCCTGTTTCTTCGTTTTCGATCTCTACATCCCCAATAAAACGATTGTCTTTTTGATTGATGGTGTAATGCGGCATCGCAGAAATCCCATCCACTTTTCGCCCGCTTGCTTCAATATAGTATTCTCCAAGCAACTGATATCCACCGCAGATGGCGAGAAGCACACCATCACCATCAATATACTTTTTTATTTCTTCCTTTTTATTTTGAATGTCCTTCGAGACTATCCATTGCTCGTAGTCTTGCCCACCGCCGAAAAATACGATGTCATATTTTTCATCATCAAAATCATCTTCAATACTGACA
The DNA here is from genome assembly GCA_031279745.1 of Streptococcaceae bacterium. Taxonomy (GTDB): domain Bacteria; phylum Bacillota; class Bacilli; order Lactobacillales; family Streptococcaceae; genus Pilibacter. Next base: position 1,175 of record JAITHN010000198.1, on the reverse strand, counting down.
ATTTCAAAATTCATTTTGGCTCCGAGCTTTTCGCCAATGTATTTCATCATGAGGATGTTTCCGTTATCACCATAGGTATTCAAAAGATTTCCATAAAGGTGACAAACATTCAACTCAAACTTTGGTTTTTTTCCTTCCCAACTGTCTTTCCCATATATTTCTTGTGTGGTAACTGACATTTACATCCCTCCTTTGATAATTTTTTTCTCCGCTAAATGTTTTCTAAGATTCAAGACGGCAGTATAGGTTGCAAGGATAAAAACTTGATCCGATGTAGAATTTTTGATTTCCTCAACTAGTTCTTCAAAATCGTCTTCCACTTCTGTTATGCATTCAGTAGGAATTCCAGCCACACGAAGGCGTCTACCCATTTCGGCGTGGCGAACGCCACCTGCAATCACTTTTGATACATTCATCTGTGAAAAATGTTCATAGTTGGCATCCCAAATCCAGCTCGTATCAATTCCATCTGCGTAGTTTGCATTTAACAGGCTGACAAGTGTGAAATCTCCCTTTGTTAAGCCAATCATATCGATAACTTGATTGGTTCCCACTGGGTTTTTCACTAAAACAAGGGTGCAATGTTTTCCTCCTATGGAGAAGGTCTCCTGACGACCGAAAACTGCTTCTCCTGCGGCAAGACCTTTTTGAATACTCTCTTGTCCTACTCCATAATGTTTGGCAACACTTGCTGCTGCCAAGGCGTTGTACACATTATACAACCCGCCAATCTCTATATTTACTGGAAAACCATCAATTTCGAATTTCGAAGAAGAAGCCTTTTGTTCAATCATCCTCGTTACTTCAGCATCCAATTTTGGACGTGAAAAACCGCAGGTTGGGCAGAAATAATCCCCTAAATTGGCATAGGTCTGCGAATGATAGTGCAAAATACTTTGACAATTCGGACAAAGAATCCCTTCCGTATTATAGTGTGCGAGCAAATCCTCATCGTTAGAATGCGCAAAACCATAGTACTTCCGAGGGTTTACCGTTTCAACACTGTTGAAGATGGGGGAATCCCCATTTGCCAATATGAGCGCATCTTTTGCCTGTGCTGCACCTTTGACGATAAAGTCATACGTCGTGTAAATTTCCCCATATCGGTCCATTTGGTCACGAAAAATATTTGTGAAAACAAAACACTTCGGTTGAATGTATTTTGTTACTTTTGG
>JAITHN010000197.1 GCA_031279745.1 Streptococcaceae bacterium | reverse complement strand
ATTGTAGCTGAGATACTTTCTAAGTATTCTTCAACTGTTTTACTGTCATCCATGATGTATTTTTGACCTAAAAGCGTGTATTCTTGGTCAACTTTTGTATTGTCCAACAAGAAACGACTCATTTTACCAGGAATGATTTTATCCCAAATCTTTTCAGGTTTCCCTTCAGATTTCAATTCTTCTTCAATAGCTGTCTTTGCTTCTGCCAATACGCCTTCATTAATTTGGCTACGGCTACCATATGTCATATGTGGTAAAGCTGGTTTACCCACCATTGCGCGGCTTTCGTTGTCTTGATCGATTGCATGATTCATTTGAGCCAATTCATCTTTCACAAACTCTGCATCTAAGTCTTTGTATGAAAGAACTTTTGGTTTTTGAGCAGCAGCATGCATTGCCAATTGTTTCGCAATCGCTTCATCCGCTCCATCAACTACAATGACAACGCCGATACGTCCACCACCATGTTTATATGCACCAAACGATTGGGCATCTTCTTTATCAATAACAGCAAAACGACGGAAAGAAATTTTTTCTCCAATCGTTGAAGTTGCTTCTACAAATGCATCAGCCAATGTTTGCCCTTTTGCATTTGTTAAAAGAAGTGCTTCTTCGTTGTTTGCAGGTTTTGCATTTCCAATCACTTCAGCAGTTTCTTCAACCAAAGCGACAAATTGGTCATTCTTCGCAACAAAGTCTGTTTCAGAGTTAACTTCAACAATTGTTGCAGTATTTCCGTTAACAAAAATCCCTGTCAAACCTTCTGCAGCAATACGATCTTGTTTCTTCGCAGCTGTAGCCATTCCTTTTTCACGAAGCAATTCCATTGCTTTTTCAATATCACCATCTGTTTCAACCAATGCTTTTTTCGCATCCATTACTCCAGCGCCTGATTTTTCACGTAACTCTTTTACTTGTTGTGCTGTAATCGCCATCTCTTTATAAGCCTCCATTTAATATTTCATACGTTTCGTATTTTACTCAATATTTCTTAAAATGTCTAGTATATAAAACCTTTCGAGAAAAAAAGATTATACTCGCCTTAAAATTTTTGGCAAATATAATCTTTTGATTCGTTTACGATTATTTCTCGTTTAATTTTTTTCTATTTAATCCAAATAGTACGGCTGCCCCAGAGAGGATGAATAAACCAATAGCGGTCATCAACGAATTTGTGTCTTCACCCGTGTTTGGCAAAGTTCCAGAAGCATTTGGTCGCTCATCGATTTCTCCCAATACGCTACCAGGATCTTCTTTTGAAGACTCCGGATCACCCATTGAAGAAGCAGAGGCTTCTCCTTCCGTATTAGGGAGCTCAGGTCTTTCGCCCAGTTCTCCTAATACACCTGATTCATCTCCAGATCCAGGTTTATTCATTGGTTCGTTGGCTTCTGTCGTGCTCACGTATTGATAGGTTTGCGATGCTCTTAACACTTCAATAATTTGGTCAAAACAGGCAAATTTATCATCACCGTGTCCGCCTTCTTTTTCAAAGGCCTTCGCCACCTGATATTGTATGGTTCTGTCTGTTGAATAATAAACTCCTGCAGGGAATGCTTTACCAGGAGCACCATTTGAAGCCGAAATCGTTGGATAAACTGCATTTCCACCTGCCGTGTACAACACAGCTGGCAAGTCGCCCATCGAACCGCCCTCGTCTCGGACGTATGCCCAGATTGTGCCGATTGACTTGTAGTCACCAAGAGTTGAAAATTTCACCTTTTGATTAGAATCTTGAATACCATAGGTTCCAGGAGCCACTGTCCCATTTGCCAATACCACGTTGCCGTTATTCAATCGCCCTAAATTCCCAGTAGACGCAGCGGTTGTACTTAAATTTACTAACGTATGCTCGAACAATTGACTTTGATTATGTAATGTGAATAAAACGTCTCGTGTTAAAACGTATTTTTGGCTATATGTTGTTTGTGTCTCTGCATGTGCTACCGAAGTCGTTGTTGCGGCCGTTGAAAAAGCTAAACTCGCAAGCAAACCACAAGCAATAAGACCTTTTGTTATATTTTTATTCATAGTCTTTCCTTTCTAATCATATTGAATAGTATATATGGGTTTCTAATCTAAATCAATGTTTTTTTAATGGAAATATATAAAATTAAACTTTATATTAAATTATTCGTTTTCTTTTATTAGCAACCTTCTTCTTTCGTAATTTCACTTCCATCTTAAAAAATAAATTATTTATTATATTTACTGTGTTATTTTAAAAAAATTCGTTCTCTACAAATATCATTTCTTTCTAATCAATAAAAGCATGCCCCTATACCCGCAACTTCCGGTATTGAGTCATGCTTTGTATTTATGCAGAAGGCACGAATGCCTTGCTAGTTTGACGTGATTTTTGAAAAGCGCTTTGTAACTTCAGTCCAATTGCCACGAAGAGAAAATAATTCATTTCGCTTGGTGGGTAATAAGGAGTGGAATCAATCGTAAATTGGAAGAGAATACATATCAAACCAAAAACAAGTGGACGAACTTCCTTCGTCTTCCATAATTGAACCATCGGAAGAATCATACACAGGTAAAGACTGATTAAAGGGATAAAGCCTTTTGTCAATCCAAAACCGAGCAATCCCTCTCCTCGATTTCCCCATTCTGGAATCCCTAAGAAAATCATGCGAATAGTCGTTGGAAAATCTTGTGTCGTAATCGCTTCTATGGTGCCAGACCATTGTCCTGCTCGGTCACTCGTTGGGTTGTTCATCGTTTCTTCCACATAGCGAGTATAGAAGTTTTCAAAATACCCCGTCTGCATATTGAACAAAAAGCTCGCGACCACAATTCCAAAAATCACCGCCGGTGTCCATTTCAAAATTTTCTTTTTCAAGTCTTTAGACAATGTTTGGAAATGAGTGATGACAATAAATATACCTAATCCTGCAATGGGGAATAATATCGACCTTGAACCACTTAGAAAAATGCCCAAGATGGATAGGATGATTCCTG
>JAITHN010000175.1 GCA_031279745.1 Streptococcaceae bacterium | reverse complement strand
ATGCAAAACGGTAAGGATTGCGTGAAATGAAACAGTCCTGTTGATTTCACGCAGTCCTTTTTAAGGAGACAAATTATGATTCATTATTCAACTCAAACCATGCCCCCCATGTTTGGCTATAAATTTTTAAGCGGAGCTGTAATCCCCAGACCGATTGCCTGGATTTCAACCGTTTCGAACGATGGTCAAAAAACAAATGCTGCTCCTTTTTCGTTTTTTAACGTTGTAGCGCCAAACCTCGTGTCCGTTTCCATCCTAGGAGGTCCCTATGGCAGAAAAGACACTTCGAGAAACATCTTAGAAACAGAAAGCGCAGTCATTCACCTTATCAATATCGACAATATCAAAGAAATGAATCAGACGGCAGCCAGCTTCCCTCCTGAAATGAGTGAAATTGAGGCATTCGATCTCTCCTCAAGCGTGAGTGAGACTTCCCCAGCACCAAGCTTGGAAAATGCGCCCATCCGGTTGGAGGTCAAACTCCACCAGCATATCCCGATTGAACAAAATGGGTATTTAGTGAGCGACCTCTTCATCTTAGAAGTGACCGACTATTTCTTCAAAGAAGAGATCTTTGATGAAGCGCATGCTTATATTATTCCTGAAAAATTCCAACCAATCGCAAGACTCGCAGGAAATACGTACGCGACACTAGGAGACCTTTTTGATGTAGAACGTCCACAATAATATCGCGGAGTTCCTAAACCAATTGCACTGCGCTCTGGACAAACGATGAGCAAGCATACCAAAAGCGGAGTGCCTTTGGCAAACTGTCTGCGCTCCTTGAACTTAGGTCTGCTCTAGTAGCGACAAATCCGCAAGACAAGAATCGGGGCTCTTATAGCAACGTCACAATCTAAACAATACAAAAAAATGACGGACCTTACGTCCGCCATTTTTTTGTAGGTGTTTATTTTTTTCCGTATTTCTTTTCGAAACGTGCAACACGTCCGTCTGCAGCTGTAAACTTCTGACGTCCTGTGTAGAATGGATGTGAATCTGCTGAAATTTCAACACGAATCAATGGGTAAGTTTTCCCATCTTCCCATTCAACTGTTTCATTTGATTTTTTCGTAGAACCACTAAGGAATTGGTATCCTGTTGTAGAATCTAAGAAAACTACTGGATGATATTCTGGATGGATATCTGCTCTCATTTTACGTTCTCCTTTGCCATAAGTCTTCTAACTTATAGTTTGTATTTTATTGCAACATTGGAAGTTTACCATAACGGAAGAAAATAAGCAATAAACTTTATTTAAAAGCTTATGACGAATTATGCTGTACGACTGGTACTCTACCAAATAGGTTTAAATATTTAAAACTTTATCTAAGAAATCTTTTGTACGTTCGTTTTGTGGGTTGTCAAAAATTTCTTCGGGCGTTCCATCTTCAAGGAAATTTCCTCCATCGATGAACATCACACGATTCGCAACTTTTTTCGCAAATCCCATTTCATGGGTCACAATAAGCATGGTCATCCCCTGTGCTGCAAGGTCTTTCATTACGTTTAATACATCTCCAACCATTTCCGGATCAAGTGCACTTGTCGGTTCGTCGAAGAGCATGACATCAGGATTCATCGCTAAAGCACGAGCAATCGCAACACGTTGCTTTTGCCCACCACTCAAGCGCTCTGGCATATCCTGAGCCTTATCGCTAAGCCCCACCATCTCCAAAAGCTCCATCGCTTTCTTATCCGCTTCTTCTCTTGTAAGAACGCCAATGTTGACGGGTGCTAACGTGATGTTTTCAAGAACGGAAAGGTGTGGGAAGAGATTGAAGTGTTGGAACACCATTCCGATATGTTGGCGTACTACATTAATATCGGTTTGAGCATTGGTCAAATCAACGCCGTCGATTTCAATTGTCCCACTTGTTGGTTCTTCCAATTTGTTCAACGTGCGCAAGAAAGTAGACTTCCCGCTTCCAGAAGGACCGATGATACAAACCACATCCCCCTCGTTAAAACTTACGCTTACATCTTTAAGCACTTCATTGTCCCCATATTTTTTAATCAAATGAGAGACTTTAATTTTTTCGTTTTTCATACTTTCAATCTCCTTTCTAAAAGCTTAGAAAGTTTGGTAAGAGCCGTGATTACAACTAGGTAAATCAAGCCTACAATCAATTACACTTTGAAGATTTGTAAGTTTCGTCCAACAATAATTTTCCCAGCTTGCAAGAGTTCGATCACACCAAGAACAGAAATAATTGTTGTATCTTTAAGGGAAATTACAAATTGATTGACAAAACTTGGTACCATAATACGAATGGCTTGTGGAAGAATGATTTTTTGCATTGTCGGTAAATAGCCCAATCCTAAAGATCGACTCGCTTCCATTTGACCAGCTGGAACTGCATTAATCCCCCCTCGAACGATTTCAGCAATGTATGCAGAGGCGTTTAGCGTCAATGCGAAAATCCCTGCTACAAAATCATTTAATTTGAAAAATGGAAGGAACTGCGGAAGTCCGTAGAAAATGAAAACGGCAAGAACCATTAAGGGTACTCCTCGAATCACATCTACATAGATTGTGGATAAAATACGCAAGGCTTTAATTGGCGATACTGAGAAGAGGCCGAAGATGATCCCAATAACCATAGCAAAGGCAAACGATAGAAGCGCCATCACAAGCGTATTTCCTAACCCTGAAAGCAAAGACTGCCAGTTGTTTTGAAGCAAGCCTGAATAGGTAGATTCATCAACTTGTTTCGGTTCTTTGTATCCTGCATCTTTTCCAATGTATTTATTCAAAATCTTGTCATAGCCTCCGTTTGCTTTAAGCTTACGAAGACCTTCATTGAAGTATTTTACCAATTCTTCATTTTGCCCTTTTTTCACAGCAAAACCATAATGTCCAATTGGTGTGGCTGGAATCGGGGTCGCCAATTCCTTTCCTTGTGCAACCGCATAGTCAACAACAGGTCCATCATCCATGATGGCTTGAACTTGTCCAATGCTTAACGCATCATACATTTGTGCTCCTTCATCAAAGATTTTGATGGTGAATCCGTATTTATCTTTGTTTTCATTCAAGAAGTCTAGGGAAACCGTTCCGTTTTTAACCCCGACAACTTTTCCTTTTAAATCTTCAATCTTTTTGGTCGAATTGTCGCCTTTTTTTACTGCAAATTCGATACTTGAGTCAAAGTAAGGGTCAGAAAAAGTGAAACTCTTCTTTCTTTCATCGGTAATGCTCATTCCAGCGATGATGGCATCTGCCTGTCCTGATTGAACTTGGTCAACCGCAGCTTGAAATCCAGGGAAAGATTTTTGAATAGTAAATCCTTCTGTTTTTGAGATTTCATCCAACAAGTCAACGTCAATCCCGCTGTACGTTCCATCTGTATTTTGAAACTCAAACGGTGCATAGGTCGAATCAAGTACGACTTTGTATGTTTTCCCATCTGCTTCACTACCTATCCCAATAAAAGCAATGAAAAACAGCATAAGGAAAAAAATTGTTTTCTTCTTCATTTTTACCTCCATCTATTTAATGTTTGGTCTATAACATTCATTCTATTTTACATGAAGATTGCACTTTTTTCAAACCGTCTAAAAACGGTGAGTTTCCCGATTAGAAAAAACTCCCACTGCCTCCTCACATAGAAAACTTTCCTTTTTTCTTTTCTTTTGCGACCTTCATCGCTTTGTAGATGGAATAGCCGCTGGCTCGTTCAAATTCTCGGTCAATCGTCTTTTCATGCGCAATAGATTTCACCACTGTCTTAAACTTTGCATACTGGGTGAGAAGCGTTTCAGCGGAGACATTCTTTTCATAAGCCGCCTCAATCAAAGCGTAAAAATCCGTCACCATTACCATTTCTTCTATTTCCCAATCCAAATCTATCGGATACTGATATTCACTCTTCATCTCACAATTCCTCCATATGCTTATTTTATCGAAAACATGCCGAAAAACAATCCTCGCACCCTCAAAAAACAACAAAGGATAAGTTGAATTCCGAAAGATAGCTCTTGGACCGGAACTCCATTAATCGTTCAAATACTTTGATAAATAAACGTTCTCCTCATACAATTCCAACAGTTTGAAAAAGTTGAAAAAAAACGAAGTTTTTTGAAATGAACATTTAATTTTTGACTTAAGCGATTTATGGGATTAAAATTCTAATGAATGAAAGCACTATTGGAGGCGGTCACTATGAAAAAAATTCTTTTCCTACTTTTTGGAACTCTAGTATTTACGATTCAGTTCTTTATTGTTCCTCCACATGCATCTGCAACTGTTTATTCTGGTGAAGGATACACATACGATACAGTAAGTAAAACGTTAACTGTTACTTCCGAAGCGGGGTGTTTAAATTGGAAAACGAATCCATATGACTTTTCTCAGGAAATGCGCACGCTTGTGTTAGAAGAAGGAATTGTAAACATACCTCCATATGCCTTTGAAAATAATCTACTCGCAAATGTAGAATTTCCTCAATCTTTAGAAGTGATTGGTCGATACGCTTTTCTTCGCTCTTATGGCCTTACTGAATTAGATTTTCGGCATACAAACCTCCGTCTTTTAGATACTGGCAGTTTTCGATATGCGCACAGCCTTTTTAAAGTTTTTTTCCCTTTAGAGGATACAGGTTTCCATTTTGGGGACATTTGCTTCCAATACACTGAAAACATGCACGAATTGTATTTCTATACCTTTGAAGCGCCTACTTTTGGCGATGGTTCATTTGATCAATCTGATTTTGGTACATCCACGCACTTTGTCTATTTTCCAAATTACTCTCACAACTATAATTACAATTATTTCCTATGGGGTGTTGGGGGAGGTGGCTGGTATAGCGATTATGAATGGTGTTTTTTGAACTACACTTTTGTTCCAGTACCGTTTTCCCTTCTTTCTAAGAAAAACACTCTAGATTTTGGTACATTTACTTACGGAGATGACCTCAGTGAAATTTCAGATCAATTTAGTTTAATCAACAGTTCCACTTCTTCTACGAATGCAATTACTCTGGAATTTTCTGCATCTGATGCAATATTTACGGTTTCTCCTCCTACTATTTCCTCTTTACCAGCTAATGTAGGAACACAAGGGCTTATAGTAAAACCAAAGCCAGATATTTCGGCTGGCGTGCATACTACTGAAATTGTTGCAAAGACAAAAAACAAAGCAAATAAAAACTTTGAACTTAGCATGCCTGCAAGTATTACCATTACAATTGCAACTCCTGCAGTCGAT
>JAITHN010000169.1 GCA_031279745.1 Streptococcaceae bacterium | reverse complement strand
AACGGTCTTCTACGGCTTGTAATTGATCGTACATTTTCTCACTCTTTCTCTGCTGTTTCAATCGTATGGTATGAACGGATGTAAACCCGGTTACAATGGAGGATTTTTATAGTGCTTTCTACAAACTGGATAATAGGATTCATTTCCTCCTATTTGTATTTGTTCCCCAACATATACTGGCTTATCATCTTGAACACGCAAGTTATAACTTGCTTTTTTTGTGCAAAACCAACAAATGGTTTTCATCTCTTCAATCTTATCTGCATAAATTAAGAGAGCTTCGCTCCCCTTGAAAAGTTCATTTCGAAAATCGTTTTTTAGCCCAAATGCAATCACAGGAATGTCCAAACGATCTACAATTTCAGTCAATTGGAAAATATGGGCTTTGCTGAAAAATTGCGCTTCATCGACCAGAATACAAGAGATTTTTTTTTCAGACTGTTGAACGATTTCAAAGATATTTGTTTCATCAAAAACAGGAATTGCCTCTCGTTTCATCCCGATTCGACTTGAAACGGTGCCAATCTGTTCTCGGTCATCCAACCCACTAGTAAAAATAAGGACGTTTTTGTTCTGCTCCTCATAGTTATGAGCCACCTTAATAATTTCAATGGATTTCCCACTGTTCATAGCTCCATAACGGAAAAATAATTGTGCCATAAAACTCCACTCTCCAACAATTCAAAAGTGATTTTAACATAACAACACGGAAATTACCATTTTTTCAAATTGCTTGCATGCGTTGTTTTAAGTCAGGAGCGAGGAGGAATCAGCTTTAAATTTCCCTGACAAAATTGACTATACGTATTGAGTTTGTGTGCAACGGGTCGACGGGTAACAAATGGTCATGCGTGTGAATCACCTGTGAAGTTCACGAACATATGTCCACATCGATTATGTTGTTTACCAGTCGTGAAATTGAAGACTACTCGAAAGCTTAAAGTTGTATACATCTAAACTTATACAAAGATGTTGCGGACGCCAACGCTAAGGTTTTGTTTGAAAATAAGGCGCTGTTTTACATTGCGAACGTGATTTGCCAACGGCGGTTTTTAGGAATATGAATAACACTTCTTTAAAATTCTAGTCCGCTGTTGCTTAGGGATACTGAGAACACGGATTCTACGAATAAAGAAAACCACACAAGCGGAAACAAGCTTGTGTGGTTTTCTGTTTATATGGAAAGTTTGAAACAAGGGGATCGGTTTACACGAAAATCAATTCATTATTTTCTATTTTATATTCTACTAATTCACCACTTTGGAGGGTTTTATACTCTGTTTCCGTCACTAAGTAACCTGCTTTTGTAGAATCAGAATGTTCGATTTCTACAATATAATTCGAAAAATCTTTATATTTCCCAATGACCAACCCGATTGTATTTGAATCTTTCTTTTGAAATAACATAAAATATCCTCCGTTCTGTTTTTTTACAGTATAAAACAAAAAAAGAAAAAATGGGGTAAATATTGGAAACGTTTACATAATTTTCTAATTCTTCATACTTTTTTCACAAAAATTAAGGTAATTACACTGCCACCAAGTAAAGGGTTGAATCTTAGATACAAAACTCATCCTAACGTTCACCAATATTCGACATGCTTCTATATTCGACGTTCTCAAACATTCGGGTGAAAAGCCGGATGGGGTTTGAAAATAGAAGTGTGCGTTTCTTGCGCTGAACTTCCTCTCTATTCGATAGGTATCGCTCGGAACGGAACCATGTACACCTGCGTTTTCGGTATCCCTGAACTCCCTCTCACATGCGCATCTATCCCTAAGCAAAACAGAGGCAAACTCTGATGCAGAACTGCCAAAGTCAAAACACAGGCAAGATTTGATTGTGTCCTGCTCTATCCGGAATGTTTTTTTGATGCACGCAAATACAAACAAAGCGAAGCGAGTTCGCACCCTGCTTCACTTTGTTTGTCTGGGCATATTCCCCAGAAGCTATGCTTTATTCTACGACTAAACTTCCATTTTGCGTGGTTAAAAAAATAGTTTTTCCTTGGGTACATTGTTCGTAACCTACAGGGTCTATCAAATATCCTTTTCTTGAAGCGTCTTCATGTTCGACTTCAACAACATATTTAGAGAAATCACGATATCTCCCAACGATTTTTCCTTTTACATCAACTGTTTCTAATTCTTTATGAAATAACATGGCGTTCTCCTTTTTTATTGATAAGAGAATTATACCTTGATTACAAATAAAAAAGTTAAAACGATTGAAAAATTAGTAAAAAGTTCTAAGATTAAAAGATTATTCCTTATATTATTCTTATTTATTTCATATTTCTAAAACGAGAATTGTATTCCTTTGCGTGGTTTTCTCAAATTTAGCATAGGCGCGACTTGCTGCAAGCCATGTTGCAAGATTCCTCGCACCAAGCTTGCTAGGCATTTCAAAACTTGTAAAAAAAGGAATCTTTCGCATCGATTTTCCTGAGCTCCTGTCAACCCATCCAAAAAGCTCTAGCGACTCAAGAAAAATCGATGGCGGAAGATTGATGCAAGATTGCTCGTTTTCAAAGCGAAGAAGGATTTTTGCAAATTCTGCATACGCATAATTCTCGTCCACATCCCCAATCTGCTCGTAAACTTGTCTTTCTACATCGTTAAATGTCTTACCTCCCTGCAATTTTAAAAAATAGCTTGCGGGAGTCGATACAGAACTTCTAAAACTCAAGAGTGTGTTAAAAATCAAATGATTCTTTTCTACTTTCAACTGAGTCGGGAAAACCAATCCTTGTAGTGCATCGTCAAGAAGAGAGCCTTTTTTTACAAGAAGGATTTGCTCCATTTCAAAGTTTTGTGTCTGAAAGTACTGAACCCAACTTTTCAAATCTTCGCCGTTTGAAAGTGTACATATGTCAAATGACGATTCCACATCATTTGGAAAAATATCCGAGAGGTCATCCATCAGTTTTAATTTTGCAGAGTATCGTTTTTCCCAACGACTCAAAATTCCAAGCTGTATCATCTCTTCCAGTGTTTTCATGAAATCTTTTTGAGGGAATATTAGTTTTAATTCCCTTAAAGTTTGTTTAGGATGGGCTGAAACTTCTTCAAAAATAGGGAGAAACAATGGATTTGAGAGGAGTTTTTGAGTTCGCGCTTCATATTTCTTTGGTGAATAAATACGCA